>NZ_JBFUIX010000115.1:0-13635 GCF_056401635.1 Paenibacillus sp. P4_E11
CTTTTTATTCTTGTAGGGGTACTTGTTATTCAACCCTTTGCTTTTACTCTGTTTTGCGCTGTCTCGGGCAAATAYATATTTATGGCTAACCGCCTGTATGGACTGWGAATGCAAGGGGAATCGATGTTTCAATGCTGCTTGAAGTTCTGTTTTTCCAATCCATTTTCCGTTGTGTTGGGTGGCAAAGTCTTTGGCAAGAGATAGGCACTCGTTCCAAATTTGTGCTGAAATGCGGTTGCACTCAAATAGTCGATTCAGATCGGCTTTTGAAGTTTGAAACGCTGTTTTSACACATCGGATCACTTCGTTCTCTCCTCCTTTCCTGATTCTCGATAGGGTTGAAACGGTAACAGATGATCCTGCCGCTTCTGAACCTGGAATCAGATTTATCGACTCTTGCCTGCCTTCCCACATCAAAAAAAATAAGAACGTTTGTTTGAATTGATTATACCAAACAAATGTTCTCACTGACAGCGCTTTCTGAGCTATTGATAGGATCCAATCTGTCATTATGCAATTTCGATAATTCCATGTTAGGATGCTCTGAATAGAACATGAACATGATCGTTGTTGTAACTCCATTTCCTTGTTGGAAAATGTTGTAGTTTTTTTGACTTCGTTCAAAAAAGCCATTAGCGATTATAATAGGCAATTAGATTTAGTTCAAAGTCAATAGCCTCTAGGCTTCGCCTAGCCGAAATTCATCCCCTCCCTGAAGAGGAAGGGGACTTCTCTCGGAAAGCAGTTAAAGCGTGAGGAGAACAGAAATGGGACCAGTAATGGTACGAGAAGTCTCCCTCCTAATAAAGGAGAATAGCCTCCGGTCTCCCCCAGAACCCCAAACTCTGGTAATCTCATAAAAATAAAACTATCCGGAAAATGTAAATTCCGGATAGTTCCTGTAAGTGTTGTATGAATCCTGTTATTCACCAGCATTGCTATACGTATAGCTCGGGTAGGAACCAAGCAGTCGTACCTGGCAACCGATCGCTTCGATCTCGGACAGAGCGGCTGGCAACAGCACCGTGTCCATGGAAGCTTCAATGTCGATATAGAAATAATAATTGCCCAGCTTCTTCTTCGTCGGCCTTGACTCAATCTTGGACAAGTTGATACGCCGCCAAGCGAATGCGGACAGCACTTGATGAAGCGCACCCGGGTAATCCTCTGGCAGCGTGACGAGAATCGTCGTCTTGTGCTGTTCCGCCGGACGCAGGTCAGGCTTATCTCGCCCGAGTAAGACGAATCGAGTGTAGTTGTTGTCGTGATCGGTAATATTCTCCGCCAGCAGGTCCAGTCCATACAGCTTCGCCGACAGCTTCGTACCGATCGCAGCCAGCGTAGGATCGCCGGACTGCTGGACAATCCGGACACCTTCTGCAGTGCTGCTTACATTCTGATACGTCACTTGCGGCAGCTCAGCCTTCAAGAATTGGCGGCACTGGGCGATAGCCACGTCGATTGACACGACTCGACGAATGCCCGACATGTCCGACACACCCGGTGTCCGCCGACCGATTAGATTCTGCACGGAAGGATAGATCCACTCCGCCTGCATCGGCAGCTCCACGCCATCAACAATCGCATCGATATGCAGCTTCACCGAGCCCTCGATTGTATTCTCAATCGGAATGACGCTATAATCGGTCTCCCCTGACAATGTAGCCCCATACACATCCGATATTAATGTAAACGGCACGTACTCCACTTGTTGCGTATTGAAAAAATAACGGGTGGACTCTTCCGTAACCGTGCCTGCTGGTCCTAGAAAGGCGATTCGTTTCACGCTGGAACTTCCCCTTTAATGTTTTCGATAAGCGTACACAACGGATTGAAGTGTGTCAACACTTGCGCCCCATGCAAACACGGCTTCAGCCACAGCGTCTCGGCCTCGATACCCTCGCGCTTCAGCGTGTCGCGCAGGAAGCACTCTAGCTCCGCCTTGCCGCCTGCGGCCAGGCTCGCGGCATCGACAAGCGCGAGCAGCGTCGGCCCCGCGCCGCTCAAGGCGACCCCAAGCGCGCCGTGATCGACGGCGCGCTCCAGGATGTCGCTCATCCCCGGGATGAGCGACGCCCGGTAAGGCTGGTGCAACGCGTCTCGCATCGCGTGCCGGATCATGTCGTAGCGGCCGGTAGCGAGCGCCGCTACGAGCAACGAGCTGTGGCCGACGTTGTACACGGCGTCCTTCATCGGCACGGAAGTAGGCAGCACATGGCGCGCCTTCTCCGTCGACAGCTGGAACTGCGGGATTGCGACGAGCACCTCAAGCCGGTCCTCCGGCTCGAGGCGCAGGTGCTCGGCACGCTCCCCGTCCCAGAATGCCGCGATCACGCCGCCGAATAAGGACGCGCCTACGTTGTCTGGATGCTTCTCAAGCGCTGATGCCATTTGGAACAACGTGTAGTCGGACAGCGGGCGGCCGATCAAGGCATTCGCCGCGACCAGCGCACCGACGATCGCCGAGGCGCTACTGCCTAGTCCACGCGTGAGCGGAATGTCGCTGTACATCGCGATGTCCAGCTCAGGGTGATCCACGCCTGCTGCACGAAATACTTGTTGGGCCACTTCGTAGACCAGGTTCGACTTGTCCGTAGGAACACCATTCATCTGATCGCCATACAAGCGAATCGTCGTCCGTTCGGTAGCCACACTCATCTCAATCCATGCATACAAATTCAATGCCATGCCGAGCGAATCGAAGCCCGGTCCTAGATTGGCCGTACTGGCCGGAATTTTAACGTAAACACGTTGTTCGGTACTCATCCTTGTGTTTCCTCCAGCTTACTATGAAATCTCCCTGTACTCGATTCGATTTAACCTTCTACCCGGTAAACGCTCTTGATTGCAAAGATGACATCCAGTGACTGGAAGTGATCGAGCACCTTCTTCATGCTTGCCTTGCTCGCATCGTGCGTAATGATGATGATCTCGGCGTCGGCATGGTTCGCGTTCGGTTGCTGCACCACGGATTCGAGGCTGACCTCATGCTCCGCGAACACTTGTGTAATCTTCGCCAGCACGCCGGCTTTATCCGCCACATGCAGCAATATATAATACTTGGATGCGATTTGCTCGTCGGTCTTAAGTTTCTTCTCCTTATAAGGGACGAAGACACGCTGACCGTTCACACCAAGCTTCAAATTCTTAACGACTGCAACCAAGTCAGCTACGACAGAAGTCGCTGTAGGCATTTCCCCTGCGCCCGGTCCATAGAACATCGTCTCGCCAACTGCCTCGCCATGTACGTATACAGCGTTGAAAACACCATTAACCGCAGCAAGCGGATGTGTCTTGTTAACCATGGTCGGCTGAACACTGACGCTGATCAGGTCATCCTGGCGCTCTGCGATACCGAGCAACTTGATCTCATAGCCGAGGCGCTGGCCATAGGTGATATCTTCCTTGGACACCTGAGAGATGCCCTTAACTTCGACATCAGCCAGTTCCACATTCGCATGGAAGCCTAGTGTGCTGAGAATCGCCATCTTCCGAGCGGCATCCAGCCCCTCCACATCCGAAGTCGGATCCGATTCGGCATAACCAAGCTGCTGGGCTTCTTTCAAGACATCTGCATAGGATGCGCCTTCTTGACTCATCTTGGTCAAGATATAGTTGGTCGTTCCGTTCACAATACCCATGATCTTCGTGATCCGGTCGGAAGAGAACCCTTCGATCAAAGTGCGGATAATCGGTATACCGCCAGCCACACTTGCTTCGTAATACACATCGCAGCCTTTCTCCGACGCTTTGGACAATATCTCAGTCCCATGCAAGGCCATCAAGTCTTTATTCGCTGTAACGATATGCTTGCCCCGCTCCAGAGCAGCGAGAATGTATTCCTTCGTTGTATCAATCCCGCCCATCACTTCGACCACCACATCAATCTGCGGATCATCGATGATGTCCCAAGCGTTCTCTGTAAGCTTGTTCGCATCGATATTGAACCGGCGCGCTTTACTGCGATCCTGCACGAGCACCTTCTCGATTTGGATCGGCGAGCCTACTTGCTTCTGCAAATCTTCCTGATAGCCTTCGACAATGCGGATAACCCCGGTTCCGACCGTCCCCATTCCCAATAGACCGACTTTCACTGGTTTCATATTTCAATTCCTCCCGAATAAGTAATGTAGGTGTATCGTTATCCTTGACCAATGACCGTGGCACGCGCAACTCCATCTTGGTCGCGAATGGCGTCCAGAAGTTGCACCACGTTCTCTCCCATATGGGAAGTTTCCACGGAAAGCACCACATTCGCTTTCCCCTGCAACGGAATCGTTTGATGAATCGTTAGAACGTTACCATCCAGTCCGGCAATAATGGCCAGCACTTTCGATAAAATACCCGCACGATGCAGCAAATCCATCGAGATCGTCACAATTCGCTCGCGATCCAGCTTACTAAGCGGATGAATGCCATCCTTGTATTTGTAAAATGCGCTCCGGCTAAGTCCACACCGGTCAGCGGCTTCATGCACCGTCTTGGCTTCCCCTTTGGCTAACAATTCCTTCGCCTGAATCGTCTTCACCAAAGCCTCCGGCAATATATCTTCGCGCACTAGAAAATATCGCTCCGTCTTGGCCTCATCCGTTCGGATGGCGGAAGGGGTTGATGCAGGTCTGGCACGTAAAATCGGCTCTGCCTGATTTCCTGTGGACGGAGGTCCAGCTTGGTTATTCGCAGCGCTGTCTACAGCCCCAGCTGTATGATCTGAAGTATGACTAGTATCGCTTGTTGTTTCCGTATCCGTCGGACCGTCGCCTGAAGTCGTCATTTCCATCCCTTTACCACCGTCCTCCCGTAAGAGACCTTTGTTTGCATATAGTGGACATTATAACGGAAGTACAAGGAGGGAGCAAGAGGCAATTTTGAAAATAGGTATTCAGACTGGACGGCGAAAGATTCGTATGAAATAATACTATCCAGTTCAACTCATGCAAACACGATGTGCTTGCTTACTTCAACCAGTCAGCCAGGAGGTAAAATCATGGAATTGCGGCTCATTGCAGCAGCCTTGCTGTTCAACGGGGACGACCTATTAATGATGAAACGATCCGAGAAACGAACGCTAAATCCTGGGTTATGGGCGACAGTAGGTGGACACCTCGAGCCATCCGAATTGGCCGATCCGAAGCTGGCCTGCTTACGTGAGATTTATGAGGAAACCGGATTCGAAGAGCATGATATAGAGCAACTGACGCTTCGTTATGTGCTGATGCGCAATAACAAGGGCGAATTTCGCCAGCAGTTTATTTATGTAGGCCGCGCCAAACGAAGGGACTTTCATAGCACAGACGAAGGGGAGCTTCACTGGATTCCGACATCTGCCATCCTCGACCGGCCCCTTCCCTACACATTCCGAGCAACCCTGGAACACTTCGTCTCCAAACCACACTCTCCCCATGTATGGATGGGGTCTGTAGTTCGATCACTTGAAGTCGACGAACCCCTAGTCGTGTGGACGCCCCTAACAGATCCGCTTATGTAAGTTGCCTTAATAACAGAAAGGACCGTCTGGCTGTATTCACAGCTTGACGGTCCTAAGTACTTCATATTAATCGTGTTCCACGAACTCGAACTCGTAATCGCCAATCCGTACCATATGGCCGTCTTCGGCACCCTTCTTCCGCAATGCACTATCTACGCCAAGCTTACGCATGACGCGCGCTAATCGCATGACGGCTTCGTAGGAGCCAAGGTTCATCCTTTTAATCATCTTCTCGATCCCCGGACTCTCAATAATGAACGTATCGTTCTCACGGCGAATCGTGAAGTCACGATCCTCGTCTTTGTCCAGCTTGTATATTTTGCGCTCGGACACTTCAGATACTTCCTCGACCAACGGAGCTTCCGGAATCGTCGCTAACACATCAGCAGCACGATACAGTACTTCTTGAATGCCCTTCTTTGTTACGGCGGAGATCGGTAATATCTCCACCTGATGGCCGTCTTCCGCAAGTCGCTCTCTGAACATAACCAAGTACTCTTCAGCATCTGGCATGTCCATCTTATTGGCGACGACAATCTGCGGGCGTTCGGCCAGCTTCTCGTTGTATAGCCGCAGCTCCTCGTTAATCTTCAGCCAGTCATCATATGGATCCCGGCCTTCTGTGCCGGCCATATCGATAACATGCAAGATGACCCGGGTGCGCTCCACATGCCGTAGGAACTCGTGGCCGAGCCCAACGCCCTCATGTGCGCCTTCGATCAAGCCTGGCAAGTCAGCCATGACGAAGCTGCGGCCATCCCCCACATCTACTACGCCGAGATTCGGCGTAATGGTCGTGAAGTGGTACGCTCCGATCTTCGGCTGCGCAGCTGACACGACGGATAACAGCGTCGACTTCCCGACGCTTGGGAATCCGACTAGCCCAACGTCGGCCATAACCTTTAATTCCAGGACGATCCAACGCTCCTGACCTTCTTCGCCGTTCTCAGCGATCTCTGGTGCGGTATTGTTGGCCGTCGCGAACCGTATATTGCCCCTGCCTCCACGACCACCCTTCGCGACAACAACTTGCTGTCCATGGCGAACAAGGTCAGCGATAACCTCCTGCGTATCATCATTGATGACAACGGTTCCCGGAGGTACGCGAACGAGCATATCATCGGCGTTCGCCCCATTCTGGCTCTTGTTACGGCCCTTCTCGCCACGGGTCGCTTTAAAATGCTTTTGGTAACGGAAGTCGATCAAGGTACGCAGTCCTTCATCGACACGGAAGATCACATCGCCGCCGTCTCCTCCGTCCCCTCCTGCTGGTCCGCCCATCGGCACATACAGCTCGCGGCGAAATGATACGATCCCATCGCCGCCGTCGCCGCCTTTTACATATATTTTGGCTTTATCCAAAAACATTCCTTACACCTCATTCGTGAACCAACGGGATTGCTAGGGTAAGCGTCGCCCATTGCGATTCAAATTCGCTCTCCGACCGAATCTCGCTATTCGTTCCGGCGAGTGCGATCCGTTCCGATATAGATTGCTGTAACGCTGCTTGATCGTAGTAGCCGCGGAAATCAAATATGAGCATAAGCTCCTGCTCCTGCGTTAACCATTCCAGCTGCAGGTTGTGCAACTCGCCATTCATCGATTCGTATGTATGACGCTGGAAGCAGTCCAGCAGCGCAATGGTTAGGTTCGCAACCCAACCCGCATCTACGGGCAGCTCTTGCAACTGTAACCCCGGCTCCACTTCAACCTCCAACTGGATCATGGGACACCGCACGCGAAAAGTTTGCAAATACACAATTAGTTCCGTCACACCTAACTTGGCAATCAAACTTTCGCGAGCCGCCTTTTGCTTTATTGTTTCCATAAACTCGATCATTTTATCAACCTTGTTCATTCGCAAATATCCATATAGCACTTGGATATCATTCATCCAGTCATGTCTTAGGTAGTTAACGACATCCATCAACAGCTCGTCTTTGGCTTGCAGCTCGCGCTGGTGGGTGTGATCCACGGAATTGGTTTCTTCTTCCAGATCCATCTGAAATCTTCTCCGTTCCTTGAACTTCCTACCAGTATACCATTGTGAATGGTAAATTTAAACAAGCGCACCTTCTACAAATTAATAACCCCACAAAGTGATGTAGGCCTTCGAAGTTTATTCCTGTTACTTTGCGGGGACCCCGGGACTATAACCCCACAAAGTAACGTAAGCCTTCGAAGTTGATTCCTATTACTTTGCGGGGACCCCGGGAATTTAAAAAACCCCAGCCTAAGCCGGGGTTCCTGACCATTCGTGATTTACGCTTCGACTGCTGCTGCAACCGGAGCTGCATCTACCGGATACACGCTCACTTTCTTGCGATCGCGTCCCCAACGTTCGAATTTCACAACGCCTTCCACTTTTGCGAAGAGCGTGTCGTCCGAACCGATGCCCACATTGTTACCTGGGTGAATCTTGGTGCCGCGTTGGCGGACCAGGATGCTGCCTGCGGTTACAGTCTGACCGTCTGCACGCTTAGTGCCAAGGCGCTTCGCCATGCTGTCGCGGCCGTTCTTTGTGGAACCTACCCCTTTTTTCGAAGCGAATAGCTGAAGGTTTAATTTCAACATGATAGTTTACCTCCTGTTCTCTAATAGTTGATCTTGCATATCGATATATCGTCCGTATTCCTTCTGAATCGTGTCCAACATCACGACCATCGATTCCAGAAGCAATTGTATCTTCGTGTTCGTTTCCTGCTCCAGATCGACTGGAACCTCCACACGCAGCAACCCAAGCTTCATCGTGCTCGGCAACTCCACGCCTGTCAAGGTTTCCACCGCATTCACGGTGCCGACGGTAACAGCGGACACTCCAGCACATACAATGTCTTTGCCCGACTTATCATAGTGGGCATGACCGGAAACGGAAAAACCAGCGATACGGCCATCGGCCAGTCGTTGCATGATAACTCGTACCATTAGCCCGACCTCTTACGCCTGGATTGTCTCGATAACCACTTTAGTGTAAGGCTGACGATGACCTTGCTTGCGGCGGTAGTTCTTCTTCGCTTTGTACTTGAAAACGAGAATTTTCTCGCCTTTGCCATGCTTCTCCACTTTCGCGGATACACTAGCTCCAGAGATAAGCGGGGAACCCGTTGTAAGACCGTCATTGCTCGATACTGCCAATACGCGGTCAAATGTTACGACTTCACCTTCTGTTGCAGTCAACTTCTCGATGTATAATACATCGCCTACTGCTACTTTGTACTGCTTGCCACCTGTTTCGATAATTGCGTACATTCGTTACGCACCTCCTCATGTCTCAGACTCGCCTATTCAGGTGGCGTTCTGCTCACAGCGTTAAGCCGGGCATACGCTCTTCGGTTCGTACCTGTTTCGCGCGGTTACAGCATGTGCAGCATGCGCTGACAACACACATTCGTCTATTATAGCGGAATAATACTGGCTATGCAACAACAGAATTAATAGAACTTATTGGGCGGCCTGTGGTGCATCTTCGGCTTCGCTGTGGGTACCGGTGCTGGCACCTTACCTGTACCACCGCAATGCGGACAAGCGACGATATGCAATTCGTCCAGACTCTCACGCACCTTCTTGCGTGTCAATTCCAGCAAACCCAGACGCGTCCAACCTACTACGAGTGACTTCGTCCGATCCCGCTTCATGATTTCGGCGAGATGGTCGGCTATCTCCGTACGGCTCTTCTCGGACGACATATCGATGAAATCGACTATGATGATGCCGCCGAAATCTCTTAATCGCAACAGTCTGCCGATCTGTTCCGCTGCCTCCAGATTCGTCGTATACACGGTATCTTCCAGGCTGCTGCTTCCCGTGTACTTGCCCGTGTTCACGTCAATGACGGTCAGCGCCTCGGTCCGATCAATGATCAGATAACCGCCGCTCTTCAACCAAACCTTACGTTGCACGGCCGACTCTAGCTGTTGATGAATGCCGAGTGTATGATGGAGCAGCTTGCCCGAATCATCTCGTTGTACCCGGATACGTCCATCAAGCTTCAAACCCATCTCGCGAGTTAACCTGCTGATCTCGGATGCTTTCCCCGCATCGTCGATTACCAGCTCGTCCACCTGCTCGGTGAACGAATCGCGAACAAGTCGTTCCAGCACACCTGGCTCTCGGAACAGAAGTTCCGGCACCTTCGCGCGCTCGGCTCGTTCCAGAATGCGAGTCCACTCGCTGCGCAGCATGTTTAGATCTCGTTCCAGTGCTTCCGGGGGTTCCCCTTCCGCCACCGTACGGATAATCATCCCTTCGCCGGGTCGACGTATCCGTTCGGCAATTTCCTTCAATCTGGCTCGCTCCGATTCCCCGTCAATCTTACGGGATATTCCCACGTAATCGGCATTCGGCATATACACGATCCAACGTCCAGGCAGAGAGAAGTGCGTGGTCACACGCGCCCCTTTTGTGCCAAGCGATTCTTTGGCAATCTGAACCGTCAGCTCCTGTCCTTCGCGCAGCAACTCCGTAATCGGCGGCTTCATTCGCGGCACCTGATCCAGATGCGCAGGCAGAACGTCATCGATATATATAAATCCATTTTTCTCCAAGCCGATCTGAACAAAAGCGGCCTGCATCCCCGGGAGAACATTCACAACTTTTCCTTTGTATACGTTACCTACCAGTTGAGCCTTGACCGGACGATCGGAATAGAACTCTGTCAACTGACCATCCTCAAGCAGGGCGACCTGTGTATCGCCTTCACGGCTCTGTACCACAATTTGCTTCATGCACTCACCTCGGCTTTCTCGTCCTCACGCTTCTATTTTAACATGAAAACATCAGAAACGGGACTTCCGGGGCGATTCAAATGAAAATATGCATGCAGGAGCCGTTGTTCGGGCAACACAGCCTTCACACTGCCTCCAGTTCCGAGTACGTAGACGATGTGATACTTCTCTCGCATGAACAGTTGTACAATATCCACTACGGTCCGGTGCGGAGCGACTACGATCGGTTGTGCCAACGTCCCTCTGTCAATCAGCGGTACCATTCGGCTGTTCCGATTCGTTAGAAAGCGTACGAACTGATAGGAAGCGTTCCGGAAGCCATACCAATTGGACACTAACAAGAATACGGCAATGATCAGGAGGTTGAACGCAATTCCGTCCGAATGAATTCGCCAGAACGAGGCCATAATCAGACCGATGCTTAATCCCATACTAACCCACGTACTGGCCTGAATAGCCCGGTAGTAGGGAATCCAGCAGCTCAGCAGCGCTTGCATAACTTTGCCCCCATCGAGCGGGAGAACGGGAATGAGATTGAACAACCCGATCATCATATTCGCCTTGACGAAGTAGGAGCTCCATTCTGAATCCCAGAGGCCCAGACCCATCAGTGCATAAGTAACTCCAATCATCCAAGCGTTCTGCAGCGGACCTGCCAACGCAACGAGGATGTCCTCCTTGATCGTGCTTCGGCCTAATTGCTCCGTCTCCGCTACGCCGCCGAATGGCAGCAATTCCACTTTCGTCACCGTCCAGCCGAAGCTTCGGGCTGCCGCTACATGTCCCAGCTCATGAATGAGCACGATGGAAAACAACATAAGCAGCTCCGTGAAATAACCGGTTATGACGGAGAACAGCATCATGATCGTAAATAAGGGATGTAGGCGAAAGCGGATGCCGAATAGTTTAATCAAATGGGACCACATCCAGTGGATCGATCCATTGGTTGTCCTTTTTCATGGCGAACTGCAGCCGTCCCGTTTTATTCCCCGCTCCAGCGGATATTTGACCAACGATCTCTCCGCCTTTGATCCAATCGTACTTCTTGATAGTGGTTGCTGACAGCCCCCCATAAGTCGATTGCAGCCCGTTGGCATGCTGAATAACGACCGTGACTCGGTTATCGGTACCAGTCGTGACAGCAATAATTCGCCCTGCGTCTACCGCCTTCGCCTCACCGGATGCGGTTTCAATCGTGATCATCGGATCGGATAAAGTGTAGGGCACGATAATTTGCCCGGTGATCGGACTATACAGCTGCCGTGCATTGACTGTGCTAGCTTTTTGCGTCTCGGGGTCGGCTCTGCGCCAGGAGGCAGGCAGAATAGCAGGCAAACCGCTGAATTTTGCTTCGTACCAGGCGGCAGTGGCTGTGAAATCATAGTCTGTGGTCAAGGCTGACGTGATCCATTGCCTGCCCTTCAGCGTCAAGGGATGATCGAAGCGGAACGTACCGAGCGCAAGCGCGAAGATCACCGCAGAAACCCCGAATTTCACCCATAATTGACGTCTGGTCGGCGGAGATAGCCAGCGATTGCCGGTATAAGTACGCTCAATGGGATAATCAATACGGTTATAGCTGGGTGAAGTCCACTCGGAGCTCTCACTGCGATAACGGTCACGCTGATTCCATACGAACTCCGGATCCAGCCAGCGCTCATCGGTTGGTAGATGCACCGGCTCCTGAGTCGTTGTCGTTGGCAACACATTGGGGATCGATTGTCGTTGCTGTTGTCGTTGAGCTTGAGGCTGCAGTTGCCTTTGCGGACTCGGTTCAGAAAGCTGTCTCATCCGGTCGATTCTTCTTTGTTTTACATTCGATTTGACTTCCATATGGGGATGACCTCCATCAACATTACGTAGGCCAAGCTACACTCCCTACATGTTTATGAGCATCCCTCTGTGCATATGTACCCTTTGTACCGGATTATCGCTATGAATTCGATCCGACAAGTCATATGCCATCCCGAAAAATCGCAGGAATACCTGGAACGCTTCCTCTTGAACCCTTGGCTGCTTGGCAAAATAGTCAATGAGCCCCTGAACATCGGCTCCGCCTCCGAGCTTGTGATACGGAAAATGCTAAGTATAGGAAGGCGGTCAATCGCGTAGGGAGGATTAGAAACAAATAACCCGCAGTAAAAGCCTTCATCCGAGGCATTTACTGCGGGTATTACGTTAACTCCATTCCGTGCTCTCTAGGAGCTGGTGTTTCATAAGTGCAAGTATAAAATCTAAGTAGTAATCTTGGCGTACGATGACTCGGAAATGATGATTCTCATAAGGATAAAATAGAACGTCAGTATGCACGCTATTCCCTTCGAACGTTCTCTGAACCTGCTTCATTTCTTCCCAATACTTATCCTCAAAAATCCTGATATCAAACTCAACATCATCTTCATTCCGTGTTTCACTTATTGCAATAACGTTCTTGTTATACCGATAAACAATTGGCATCTCGATCTAACCTCTCTTCTTTAGATTAAATACCTAAAATAAACATAAAAACTAGATATAACTATAGATAACAACATGAGCGGAAAACCATACTATGAACCTCCCCTACTTACGCTTCACTAAGAAGTAGGGGTTTCTTACTACTACTTGCCGTAACTTTCTATAAGACAGCAGGTTGGCTACTGTCTTTCGCTACACATGTAGCGGAAACCGAACAGCAAGCTATCGTAAGCAACACTTTTGCAAGTGGGTGGGAACTCACCATCTACTACTTCTAGCTCTAGGCTATCCGTAGATACTTGACTTCTTTCGTTTTGCCCAAATCGCGTATATCTCCATGAAGATACTTGGACAAAATCCCCTTGCTGCCGTGAACATCTCGATGTTCTTCATAGCCGCAGGAACATTTGTAATTTCTTGTAGACGTTTTTTTCCTTCTACCGCAACAAGGACATTGTTGACTTGTATAGCTTTCATCCATCGTCTTCATCGTTGTTCCATGTTCTTCGAGCTTGTATTCGAGTTGCTTTTGAATTTTACCAAAACTCCAATTGGATAACTTTTGATTTACGATTTTTCTTCTTTTCTTTTTAGTGTTCCTCTGTACGCCTTCCACTTTGCCAACTACTATCGTTTTTACATCATTTTCCGTACACCACTGTACGAATTGTCTTGTTGTTTTGTGGATGGCATCGTTTAGTTGGCGGTCACTTTTGCTTAGTACGTACATTTTCGCTTTTTTGTACTTTTTCCATTGACGACTGCCTTTTTTGCACTTGCTCATGAGTTTTTGCAGCTCGGCTACCTTCTTGTTTCTAAACCTGTGTATGCTCCTTACTTTTCTTCCTGTGATGATGACAGCTTTGTTTTCTGTGGTCGTCGCTGTGATGGAATGAATTTCACCCAAATCAACACCAACAACTTGATTTCCTTGGTTTTCCGTTGCTGCTTTCCCATCTTCATAGC
>NZ_JBFUIX010000116.1:0-13619 GCF_056401635.1 Paenibacillus sp. P4_E11
GTCTATTGACGGATTACAATCTTTTTCAAATAATCAGTTTCTGAACACCATTGCGAGCTATAATGCAGAACAAATGTCCCTTAATATGATTATTTGGTTCTTAGTCGCCATTAGTGGCATGTTGTTTGCGATTTTCTTCTATATGATGAATGTGCAGAAGATCGGACTATACGGGATCTTGAAAGCAATCGGTGTAAAAACAAGTACATTATTCCGTATGATGTGGGCTCAAATGTTCTTCATCACCGCAATCGCACTTGTATTATCCATTGCACTCAGTCAGGGCTTTAATATGATCGCACCACAAGGCATGCCTTTTAGTCTTACGATTGGGACAACCATTCAATTGTCGATCCTTTTCATAATCATTGGATTTATCGGTGCAACACTTTCTGGTCTTCAGATTCGAAAAGTTGAGCCGCTACAAGCCATACAGCAAGGAGATATCTAATATGACTACCTTCACAATACAAGACGTCCGAAAAACATTTACGAATGGCGAAGTCAACGAACAAGTATTGAACGGGATCAATCTTTCCCAACAACAAGGGGAAATAACGGCTCTCGTAGGTGCTTCAGGTTCTGGCAAAAGCACGCTTCTTACGATCGCAGCAGGTCTTCAGCGCGCATCTGGTGGACAAGTCATTTTCGAGGGAAAGAACATGACCGACATGACGCAAGAAGGGATTCGCAAAATACGCGCCAGTCAGTTCGGATTTATTTTTCAATCCTCTCATCTCGTGCCTTTCCTTACTGTAGAAGATCAGCTCATGCTGATGCTTAATGTGGCAGAGACCAAAATGAGTAAACGCGGGCAAAAAGAAGAAGTTATGAAGATACTCAAATTGGTCGGAATGGATCATCGCAAAGACGCCTATCCAGCCTCATTGTCGGGTGGGGAGAAACAGCGGGTTGCGATAGGTCGTGCCATCATCCACAAGCCAAAAATGCTATTCGCCGATGAGCCCACTGCAAGTCTAGACTCCACAAGATCCAAGGATGTCATGACACTCATCCGTAATTTGACGAAAGAATTAAACATTACAACCTTACTCGTGACGCATGATGAAGAAATGCTCTCTTATGCAGACCATGTCATCACGATGAAAGATGGATTGATTATTAAATAACGAAGAAGCACCTTCACTCTGAGGGTGCTTCTTTTGGTTATGTGGTAGGAAATGACTATCGCTGCTGAAGCGCTACTTTCAAGCCAAAATGCGAAAAAAAGGGCTCCTTATCCGCCATGCTTCATCAGATGTTGTCATTTTATGTCGAATCATGTAGATTTATATGGAACAAATACAATATTGAGGTGCATGACTACGGCACATCAACTTTCAGTCTGAGGGTCAAAATATGTAAATGATAAATATATTTTTTCTATACAGGAGAGACATCTTATGCAACGCATTCCTTTTAGTAACACTTTGACAATCGGTTTCATGCTATTTGCCTTGTTCTTCGGGGCGGGAAATCTGGTATTCCCGGCGATAATGGGCCAAAATGCAGGTGATCAGTATTGGCAAGCCAGTCTGGGCTTCCTGATCACGGGCGTCGGCCTGCCCTTGCTTGGAACGTTGGCGCTCGGATTTTCCGGCTCGAAAAATTTGCTCGCATTGACCAGTCGCGTGCACCCTTGGTTTGCCTTCGGCTACACAACATTGCTTTACTTAACGATCGGGCCGTTGTTTGCCATGCCGAGAACCGGCAGCGTTTCGTACGAGATCGTTATTAAGCCCTATATCGAACCGGAGCATGGTCCGTTAGGATTGGTGGTCTTCTCGGTATTATTTTTCGGGGTGACCTTGCTCCTTTCCATTAACCCGGCAAGAATGGTTGATATTGTAGGAAAAATACTCACACCCCTATTAATCGCCTGCATCGCATTGTTAGCCATAACATCCGTTACTAACCCGCTAGGCGAGCCTCAAGAACCGAAATCCGGTTATGCCTCTCAAGCCTTCTTTAACGGGTTTCAAGAGGGGTATTTGACTATGGATGCGCTCGCGGCATTCGTATTCGGCATTCTCGTCATAAACGCTATTCGAGCGAAAGGGGTCACCGAACGTAAAAGCATTCTGTTCATCTGCTTCCAGGCGGCCTTGATTGCAGCTGCAATGCTCGCTGTTATTTACACATCCCTGACTTATATCGGAGCAATCAGCGTATCCGCCTTCGGTATTCTGGCCAATGGCGGTGAAGTGTTGAACTTGGTGACCAGCCATTATTTCGGCACGTTCGGAGGATTTATACTCGGCATCACTGTGCTGCTTGCCTGTCTGACCACAAGCATAGGCCTGACCACCGCTTGCAGTAGTTATTTTCACAAGATCATTCCGGGCATGTCGTATAAGAGTATCTGCATCGTCTTGAGTGTTGTCAGCGCCTTGCTGGCCAATATCGGTCTAGAGCAATTAATCCATTTTTCCGTGCCTGTTCTGACGATATTATACCCGCTGGCTATCGTGCTCATCTTATTGACATTCTTGCATAATTTGTTTAAAGGTAAGCGCGCCGTATACAGGGTTAGCCTGCTGCTGACTTTTCTCGTCAGCCTGGTCGACGGCCTTGAAGATACTCCGCTCGGTATAGAGAAGCTCCACGACTTCTTTAACCAGTACTTACCTTTGTATAATATCGGATTGGGCTGGCTGATTCCTACCTGCGTGGGAGTGCTGATTGGGCTTCTGCTACCGGAGCGACAGAAGGGACGACAATCTCCCAGTCTCTTGGAAGACTGAAGTTGCGGGTACGCCGCTCGATCGTTTGATTCTCACGAACCAACTTGGTCGATTAGAGGCTCAAAATCATTCTTATCCATCACGCCCAACAACTCTCCCGTACATTCCCCCAACAAAATTTAACGCCGCTACTTGTCATATGGTTCATGCGCAGATCATGGAGACGGTAAACCAAACGTTTTTTCATCAATCCGTCTGCTCTAATATCCGGACAAATCAGCTTGGACATGTCTCCCGGTCCGCTCAGCGCAAATACGACTGTCCGCTGCATCGGATCGATTCGATCCGGTCGAGGCGGAAATGCTCCACCTCGCCCGATTGCTCGCACCAGGCGATCACGGCCACATGCGCCGGAGCCGCCTGGGAATACGTCCGGTACGGGTGAATGTCAACTTCATGCTCGCCCGCGTTGTCGGCGTAAACGATGTGCAGCTTGTGGCCGCGTTCAATCGCCTGATCGATGTCATGCTTATGCTGCGCCGTCCTGGTGTCCACGATAAACGCTGGCAACTCGCTGTCCTCCGGCTGGTACGGGACGAATCGTTTGAGCGTCTGTACGACCCGATCTAACCCTTCCACGTAACCTATCGATTTGACCGCTTCCTCGTATTTGTAAATGAGAAAGTTTACGATACGAATATCCGTCTCCGTTAAAAACACAGAGGGCAAAATATATGCCGTATCGTTGTATTCGTAGCCGCGGCGCCTGGCGTTGTAGCTTATCGGCGCACGCAGCGAGTCCTGCATATATTCGATATCCCGCCCCGCCTGCCGCACCGATATTTCGAAATGTTCCGCCAACGCTTTCGCGTTCGGGAAGTGCCGCGAGCGAATTTGCTCATCGAACCACAGGATGCGGTGCATATTGCTCACAGACGTACGCCCTCCTTTCCGAGATACAAGCCATGCTTCCGATTACGCGCCCACGACTGGTCCCCCGTGCCCCTTCCCCGAACAGGAGCGCTCGACACGCTACCAACTACCACCACTCGAACCGGACCGGATCGAAAGCGGGCAGCATCGGTGTCCGGCGCACCGCGGCTTGCAGAACCTGTTCGACATCTTCGGCATGCACCATTGTGCGGAACGTGTCGCGAAAATGGAACGCCGGAATCATATTCGGCCACTGATACGCGCTCAATTGAGCAGAGCGCAGCTCCCGCAAAAACGGAGCGTACAAAGCGTCCGCCGCCTGCCCGCTTTGCTCCGCCGCCGTTTGCGAGACGGCCAACTTGAGCACCGACCACAGCTTGCCGATTTCTCCGCCGGGCGCAGTCAGCTTGCGCAAAAACGCCCACGCCAGCTCCCGCTCCGGGCATGACGGCGAAATGCCGTAGCCGTACACTTCAAACAAATTCGGCTTCCCCGGATCGCGAGGAAACCCGGCAACGCCGAATTTCGCCCGCTGCTCCGCCTTCATCGGCCGGATCGCCCAGTTCGCATCGATATACATCGACATTTTGCCGTGAATAAAGCAGTCGATCCACGAATCGCGGCTGACTTCCATGCGCGGGGACAACCCTTCGTCGATCAACCGCAAATAACGACGAACCCCTTCGATCGTAGCTTCGCTGTTCAAGTAACCGTCCAACGTCGTCCCGTCTTCCGACAAAAACGCCCCGCCGCAATTCCAGGCGACCGGCTCGACGTAAATCATGTAACCGAAGCTGGCGAACACGCCATAGCGCCGGATGTCCCTCCGCTCATCCCGAAGCGTCAAACGCTCCGCCGCGTCCACAAACTCCTCCCACGTCCAGTTTTCCCGCGGATATGAGAGCCCCGCCTGGTCGAAATGGTCCCGGTTGTAAAAGACGCCGAGCGTATCGGCCATCACCGGAATCGCTCCAATCCGTCTATCTGAATGCACCGCCTCATGAACGCTCGGATAGTAGTCGCCCATGTCGATGCCGTCGCGCGCGATCAAATCGGACAAATCCGACAACAGCCCGCCGTCCAGACATTGCCCCATGTTCGCCCCTTCCCACTCGACAATGTCCGGCCCGTTTCTTTCCGCTAACTGCCGCCGCATCGTCTTTCTGTCCGGCGCAAACTCCAACACGATAGTGACGCCTGGATGTTCCTTTCGAAACTGCCGCGCCGCCTCCTGAATGACCGCCATCCGCTGATCGTCATGCGTCGCAATTCGAAGCTGCATTTCGTCCCGCCTCCTCTGTATGATTTGACTTACAGCCTCAGTATACCGAAGGCGGTCGGACATATCGTGTCCGACGAAAGAGTTAAATGTTATTTATACCCACAACTTTCCCTATGAATATATTCTTAGAGACGGCTCCAATGTGCCGACTATCGACACTTCTCAGCCAATCGTCGCCAATGATGAAGTAATGTCACTCGGGAATCTCAATCCGATAATCGGATAATCGAACTACTATCTCCACTTTTTGCTTTACCACTATTTGTGGTACGGTTCACCGTATCGGTCATAACGGCGAAAACTAGGGCTCCTTCATGGAGATTCCAGACTTCTCAAGTCGTCTGTCTTTCAGAGATCTTCAAAAAAATCTAATTCTCATTATTTTCTCATGTGAAGCATTTACAATAATAACAAGTACGGGGAAGATAAAAGGATTAAAGAATGGATTCTTACTGTCGCAACAGTGCGGAAGAGAGAGTTCTCCGAGCAGACTCGGCGGCTGATTCGAATATTTTATGGAACAAGAAGTTGTTGGCAATTGTGGAACGTATAAAAAAATCTTTAAAAGGAGATAGCAAAATGGAAACGATCAAAACAAATGAAACTAAAAGCATGTTAAGCAAAGTTCCCGAGGTAACCGTTTATTTCTGGATCATAAAAATCTTATGTACCACAGTCGGGGAGACTGCAGCTGATTTCCTGAACGTCAATCTCGGTTTTGGTCTGACTGGTACCTCCATTGTAATGGGAGTTTTGTTACTTGTCGCGGTCTTCTTTCAGTTTAAGGCGAATAAATACATCCCGAGCATTTATTGGTTGACGGTATTCTTGATCAGCATCTTTGGAACACTTGTTACAGATAATCTGACAGACAACATGGGTTTCCCTCTTGAAGTGAGCACCGTCGTTTTCAGTGTCTTCTTGGTGCTGACCTTTGCCTTATGGTACTCCAAGGAGAAAACGCTCTCTATCCATTCAATATTTACTAGACGAAGAGAAGCCTTTTATTGGTTAACTATCCTTTTCACATTTGCACTTGGTACGGCGACTGGAGACCTAATGGCAGAGAGCCTTGGCCTCGGTTACCTAGCTACAGGTGTCATAGTCAGTGTGGTAATTGCCTCCATGACAGTCGCTTGGCGATTGGGGCTTGATTCTGTATTAGCATTCTGGACTGCCTATATCATGACGCGTCCTTTGGGTGCTTCGCTGGGGGACCTCCTTTCTCAACCGCAAAATAACGGCGGGTTGGGATTAGGTGCAACTGTGACAAGCGCAATATTCATTTTAGCGATTCTGGTGTTAGTAATTTTTCTTTCTGACACCAAGCGGGATTCGATCGCCACATCAAGAGAGGTAGTAACGGATACAAAACAAAATGCCGTTTTCTGGCAAACTGCTGCGGTTGTATGTATACTGGTGCTCGTGGCCGGAACAGGCTATTTTTGGCGTCATGCTACGCTCCAAGATACCTTACCACAGGGGGATTCGTCTGGCTCCGTCACGCAAGCCTTCCCGCAGGGTGATATATCTAATTTCCGGAAAATTACGGAAGATACACTAAGTCTAGTGCAAGCAGGGAATTTGTCCGCCGCTAAGTCACGCGTAAGTGATTTGGAGACCGCTTGGGATACCGCTCAGGCTCGGCTCAAACCAATAAACAAGACGAAGTGGACAGAGATTGACAATTCCATAGATAAGGTATTGAGACAACTACGCGCTGCACATCAAGACGCTGAAGCGTGTAAAACGGCGCTGGAATCCCTGCTGACCGTACTTAGCTAATTCACTCGATGCTGAAAAAGCTGCCGATAACCCAGTAATATACGGGATACCGGCTTTTTGTATTGCGCCGCACCCACCTGCCGAACCATCTTGCCCACAGTGGCCTCACACTCACCCTATCCCCTCCAGGGCAACTTCCGCGCCCCGTGCGCGGGTAAGGCTAAAAATTTCGCCGTTACTTATGGTATGGTTCAGCTTAACGGGTCTATCGGCGAAAATTGCTAAAGGAGTTGCTGCGGCATGCTCCTTCGTCCTTTTTATTGATCCGTTATTCAACTAACGCCACCTGTTAGCGGAACATCAAAATTAAATGAAATATGTCCAGAACCCCAGGAAGTCAGATGGCTTTCGCTTGTCCACAATTTGCTAAATGTAGTCGCAATGGAACAAAAAGCATGGGATTTATTAAAAAAAGAAGCCGTCGCCTCAAGTAGCTTTAGCCACTATCGGGACAGCCTCATTATTTTGCAAAAATTATTTCGTAGTGTTCATTTTTTTCATCATCCGCACGACAACGGCAGCCACCTGTGCGCGTGTACTGTTTTGAGCGGGAGCAAAATGCGTATCGTCCATGCCGTTCAGCAATCCGAGCGTTGAAGCCGCCGCTACGTATCGCTCGGCCCATTCGCTAATGCTGCTTGCATCTACATAATTGACCGATTGAGATTGTGTCTGCAGATCGCTCAATTTTTTACCGTTGGCGTACAAGTAAGCATTGACCATCATCACCGCCAATTGTTCACGTGTAACGTTTGCTTCGGGATCAAAGGTGCTGTCGCTTGTACCACCTACGATATTCGCGGCATAAGCCGCATATACGGCATCCTTATACCAAGAATCGGCAGCTACGTCTGCGAAGGACATAGCGGCTGTAGAAGTGGGCAGGTTCAGGGATTTCTTGAGAATCATAACCAACTGTCCGCGAGTCATATTGTTGTTCGGTTGGAACGAACTCGCATCCATGCCGTCGACAATATTCTGGCTCACCAGTTGCTCGATCTCCTTTTGCGCCCAATGCCCTTGAATATCGGCGAAAGCAGTCGCTCCGGCTGTGGAACCGGAAGGCGTCGAGCCCGTCAATGCTCCTTCGGTTTTCTCTAGTACCACATATTTGGAGAAGTGCGGGAGCGCAACTATGATGATACCGTCAACATTTACCTTTCCTCCGATATAAGTCCATGTGTCGGTGGCTTCATCCAGCCAATAGACCCCCAGTTTACTTGGGTCCTGTACTTTAGATGGATCATAGTATAATTCCACTTCGACTGGACTATTGAAAGATTCGATCATCTTATCCTTTTCGGTTAGTGTGAATTCCACCAAGGGGGAAACCGCATTGAAGCCGCCTATCGTCGGAGCTTCATTACTCATGACCTTCAGTTTCACGGTATTATTTCCGTCGTTGACAGCCAGAGCATTAGCAGGGAATTTCAGCTGAACATCGTTGGTTTTAACGACAATGGGCTTCCCTTTTTTCGTTGCTATCTGAACAATTTCCGCACTGAAGCTTACCATTGTAATATCCAGATGCTGCTTCGCTGTAGCGTCCAGTATAAGCTCCTTCTTCGCATCGTTACCGAGATCAATCAGCATGTCGACATGAGCCGGCTGCACATCGTAAGTTATTTGGCCGTTCGCGTCAGGCGTCGGCAAGCTTGTACTACCGCCACCGCCACCGCCACCGCCACCGCCACCGCCACCGCCACTGCCACCGCCACTGCCACCGCCTATGACTCCGCCATTCGTAACCGTCGGCACAACAACTAATGTACCCATGCTCTCACCCCTATTGGGTGTTTGTCGTGTAATAAGAAGTTTATCCCCTGGACTTCCAATATTCCTTATGGTAACTGTAATCGAGCTCTGGTTCAGTGCAACGCTCCCGCCCCCAATTATGGCGGTTTGTTCCTCATTGTACACACGTACAACATCTCCGGCTGCAAGATTATTCACGATGATATTATCCGCTTGAACCATGTATTTGTTTATGGTAATGGATGATGGCGTGATAGCCGGTGTCCGTTTATCCTCCAATAGCTTTTTGATGTAGAATGGCGATGTAAACTTATCATTTTTCATGAAAAGGCCGATTCCATACGCTTCCTCCGGTACGACCTTCTCTGAAATAGTAACGGAATACTCATTTTTCCTACCATTCACAACGGTTATCAGGTCTCCAATTGGACCATTTTCATTAATAAAATACAAATAATAGCGGACATCTGGTATTTCAGCCGTTCCCGGTTTCCATGTCACTGTACCAGCAAATTTGTCGATGTCCGCATTCATATCCGTTACTGATAAATCTACAGGCAGATATTTCGGTGCGTCATATATGGGAACCGAGATATGAACGTCCAGCGTAAGATCGCTCCCATAAGCGTTACCAACTACCGGATACAGTCCAATACTTGCTGTACCTTCAGGCAGGTTCGAATGTGAGATTTCATAAACAAAAATTGAATCAGTTGATAAGTCAGCTTTCTTATATATTCCTACTTGCTTCAATTTATTTCCATTCTGATCAAGATAGTACGCAGTAAATCCCTTCAGTCCATCCTGATCGGTCGGCGCTTTAAAGGACAAATACCCGTCAATTCTGCCGGGGGTTAAATCCTCATCCACGAAAATGGCATTTGAAGGCAAGCGAGCCTCGTTCATGACCGTCTTCATATGATCAAAGTTATTAAATTTATATAAGCGTTTCTCAGTTGATACGAAAATGGTATGGTCTGCACCAACATATGCACCCTGGATGAACATTAACATATCATAGATTTTTGTAAAACTGTCTCTGTCGTAGACGGCACCATTACTGAACACGTGACTGCCGCGCGCGTAAATAATACTTTCTGGATAAGTCCCGTATACAATGGAAGTTACGGTCGCATCGTACCTGCGATTACCATAGTATAGACTGTTTTCATCCAGAAAGATATTGTAATAATTAGAACTGTTTTCCACTCCGTTTCTTTCAATTAAATTGAAATTTTGACTGTTATATCTATACAAGGAATAACCATCTCCGCCATAGATAATCTTTTGATTCGGGTCCAATGTGTAGCTGCTAGGTGAATAGATCCCTGTTCTTATTTCACTATATACTGCATCCGTAACTGAGGTATATACAGCCGTTGTTACGCTGATGCTTCCTCCCCCCCCATTGTATAATATTCGGTTATTGTTATCAGGATAGACATGAATCGGGTAATTTTTCGTGGTGATTTTGGCTGTGGCAGCTTCTGATGGAATACCGGCATTCAAATCCATTACATTGATGTGGTTCTCACCCTTAAAAATGATATATGCCTTATTATTTAAAATTTTTATCTGTCTTGGGCTAGAACCGATAAGCATCTTTTTTACTACACTCATATCGCCCTTGTTAATAATGACGAGCTCATTCGTGCTTGCCACAATGGCATAGATATATGGAGAAGTGTCCGTTGTAGTCCAATCTGTAATCGCTTGATCGCTTCGGACAGAATAAGAATCAGTCGTAAGGTGAGCGGTAATCCTTTGTGGTATCGTAAGATTGATTCGTCTAATTTTTTTTAAATCTTCAAACCAATTCTCAATGCCTGCAAGATAGACTTGGCCTTTCGAGTCGAGCAAGGCAAACCTTTTGTTAGAAGGGAATAGAACCAATGGAGTGTAAGAAACTTTATCGTATACCCCTTGCGTGGTAAGAACATAGGAGTCAGTTACATCCAGTATCACAGATTCGAGATACGTGTAGTCGTTGTTCGTTCTTGAGTATGTACCTGTGGTCTCAATCAGGTTCTCTTTATTGAACTGATGTCCGCCAAAATAAACCGATTGATCGTCAATAAAAATATGTTTGAGCGATAAAGATGATCCTCCGATCTCCATATTGTCATTAATGTCCTCACCCAGCTTTGCTCCGGTCTCAGCGTTAATAGCAGTTATTCCGCCATAAGAGGATAATTTTCCGATGTAAAGTTTATTGGTTACCTCATCAAACGCTAGGGCCATATTGTCGTACATATAATTACTAAATAATAAGCTACTCATTCTAGTAGCCTTGTCATATTTGTAGATCTTCCCGTCCTTTGTTCCGTAGAAAAGATGACTGGAAGATGCGGCAACCGAATACGGTATTGCGTTAGTAGTAATCGTGTCCGATATTTGTTGAGTTGAAAGATTAACTGTCTTTATCATGGTCGATCCGGAAAGCGCAATTTGCAGAGACTGCCCATCCCTCGCAAGATAATACGGATTAGAACCAACATTCAGCGTTTTTTCAATCGTAAAATCGCTAAGTCGAATGAAATATAGATTATTGGCCGTGCTAGAGATTGCATAGATATAACCCGCATCTTCATCCAATAACCAGTCTGTCAAATCACTCGGTAGAGAGAGCTCTAGAACCGAATTTGATGAGTCCGCGCTGGCTGAAGGGACCACAACCCCAAATGAGTTAAGCAATAATAACAATAATAGCAGTAAAGATATTTTTTTCCTCCCTGTATTCATGGACTGCTTCCCTTCTATTTTTGGTTTGTCTAACAATTTGTATGATACTACAGACTACCAAAATTTTCTATATCTTATTTACAGCATGATGAACCATTAATCAGTAAATTGAACATAAATAAAACCTCCGTTTCCAACTTTAGAACACGGAGGTTTTATGGATTACCTTATGGATGCGAGAGGAGTAACGAACATCTTGATTTAACTTGCTGACAAAGCAATTTGATGAGGACAACTTTAGCGGTAGATTTCGAAGCTTGCTGTACAAAGATCTTTCTCTAGGGTGGTCTCATCCCTCCTTTCTGGTGGACTTTCCGCGCCTCGCGCGCGGATAATGCTAAAATTTCGCCTCATTTGTGATACGGTTCACCTTAACGGGTCTATCGGCGAAAAATACGAAAGGAGCATGCCCCGGCTGCTCCTTTTAGGTTTATTGCTTATATAATCTGTCTAATTCAACCTTCTTCCCCTTGCGGCGTTCTAGTTTCGTTAAGTCTGATTTTATAAGTCTCCCCCCATGCTTTCATAGATAATATGAGCGGTTCCAAGGTCCTTCCAAAATCAGTAAGAGAGTATTCTACTTTGGCTAACTGAACGCATAGAACCAATAAATGCAAAAAACCTTCGGTTAGCACATAAAAAAATGGAAACGGGGAGAACGATAGGAAAGATTGTGTTGGAAAATTTCTAATAAATCAGAGCAAACCCTGCTGTTCCGAACGCTCGGAACAGCAGGGTTTGTTATATTTCCTCATTTGTCCCTAATCCGGGTCACAGTTCACTTTTTACTTGTCCTTCTGCGCCAACATATTAAGCAGAACCGTTACGGCCTCAGCTCTTGTTGCAGAGTCTAGAGGGGCGAACTGGTTGCCGCCTTTCCCTTGTACAATGCCTGCTTGCTTCACGATTGCAACACTAATCCTCGCCCATGCCGGGATATCTTGATCATCTGCGAAGCCAGTTGTAGCATCCACTTCGGCAGATTTACCTAATGCACTGGCTATCATGACTGCCATCTCCGCACGTGTCACTTCTGCATCTGGACGGAAGCTTCCATCCGCATTGCCTTTAATAATGCCCGCTTGTACCGCTTGAGCGATCGCTTTCTTCGCCCATGTTCCAATATCGGCAGCATCTGTGAATGTCAGTTCCGCACCATCGCCTTGCGGCTTCAATGCATTCATCAGCATAACTGCGAATTCTGCGCGAGTCACCGTATTATTCGGCTTAAATGTACCATTGGCATAACCTTTGACGATACCACCGTATACAGCTTGCTTGATACTTACCTCAGCCCAATGTCCCACGATATCGCTAAATTTAACTTCTGAATCGGTTTCTTTTGGTTGCTCGATTTCGGGCTTGCTCGTGGCTGTCGCTGGATCTACTGCGAACACCGCAAACTTCGCGAAACGATATACCTCTACAGAAATACGATTCCCAGCTATCTTGCCGCCTTTAACTTCCACCCATACCTTATTCACTTCGTCATAAGAAAATATCGCTGCTCTCTGATCCTTCTTCACGTTTGCTTGGTCAAACTTGAAGGTCAGTGTAACCGGTTTACTGAAATCTTCCGGGAAGTTCTTCAGAATTTCATAAATCGAGCTTGCTAGAGCTTGTTTATCCGTTAGTAGATTTTGCGTATCTAACCATTTGCTAATCGTTATTTTTAATTCTTGTTTCGTCGCATCTTCTGGAATTGTGATCGTAACCTCATCGCCCAAGCTAACCATACCTGATTTACCTGCAGGGAGTGTTAGTTGGCCATCAATAAATGTTGGCGAACCGCCTCCACCTCCGCCATTGTTGGATGAGTGATYAAGCGTCCACTTCGCATACAGCGTTGTAGCCCCAAGCACCTTGTCCGTTGCAAAGTTCCACGGATTCGTTAGCCCAATTTCCTTATACCACCCACCAAAGCTGTAATTCGCTTTCGTTGGTACTGCTGGTGCTGTGATCGTTGTGTCATACTCTGCATTCACATTCGCTATTGCGCTGCCTCCGTCTACTTCAAAGCCGACCGTGTAGATGATGCTAATTACGTTAACTTCGACGGTAGTCGTTATGCCGCTATTAGCTATCGTGATTGTCGTTGTGCCTACTTTCTTGGCTTCTATCAGTCCATCCGCTGTTACCGTTGCAACTGTTGGATCCCCACTCGTATAGGTAGTTCCTGTTGTGGAGTCAGTCACATCGTCTGTATTTAAATTTGACAAGGTTGCCGTCACCGACAACTGTTGTGAAAGAGTTGTCCCTCGTCTCAATTCGACGGGGGTAGGCGATACCTTCAATCCAGTTATCTCGGTTACGTTAACTTCGACGGTAGTCGTTATGCCGTTATTAGCTATCGTGATTGTCGTTGTGCCTGCTCTTTTGGCTTCTATCAGTCCATCCGCTGTTACCGTTGCAACTGTTGGATCCCCACTCGTATAGGT
>NZ_JBFUIX010000117.1:0-13475 GCF_056401635.1 Paenibacillus sp. P4_E11
CCTTCTTGATTCATTACTCTCCATTCCTGATTCTCTTATACGGTTCCATATGTAATTTTCATCGACGGCGTACAAACGGAGGAACGGTCCAGCCCGTGCTCGCGGAATTGTTCCGACATGTACGCCTCCATCTTGTACATCTGTTCCGCTTCTTCTCTGCTAAGCCCTCGTCCCATCAGCCCTTGCACGAAGACTTCCTGCTTCTCAATTACTCTGCCCAGGCCATCCTCACTCATAGAACGGAACAGCTTATCCCGATGAGCTTCATCCAATCCCGGATGCAAGTAGTTCACTCGATCACTAACCCGGCTCTCCACATCCTTAAAGCCCAGCTCGCTCATATAGATGGGAAGTTTGACCCCAATATTGCCGTCTTTCCCGCTGCGGAGCATGTCGCTATGGTACAACTTTTGCAAGATGCCCAATGTGAACGTATTCGTCTGCTCCATCTCATGGAAATACAAGTTCGCCATACTCGAATTCCAGTGCGGCTCGATACAGATGACTTTGCCTCCGGGTCTCACGAACTCTCGCATCGTTTCCAGAACACGCTTAGGGTCGGGCATGTGCAGAAGGACCGCTTGGCAGATCGCAGCGTCAGCCTTCTGCTCACCACGTAGCTCCATCACATCCCCCAGCATAAATTCGCTTGCATATGGAGAACTACTGAATAGCTGTCTAGCCGTCTCGATTAACTGCGGTCCCTTGTCAATGCCCGTGTAATGGGAGCCTTCCGGTAACAGTGGCAGCAGCTTCAACCCCACATCCCCATACCCGCAGCCGAAGTCCACCAGCTTGATCGGGTGATCCGTGAACTTCCAAACCTGCTTGACTAGAAATTCCAGGTAATCTTCGTTGAAATATAACCATCTCGTACTCTTCAAATAATCGATCTTATCGTCCCAATGCTTCGTATCCGTCATTCATAGTAGCCCCCGTTCGCTTCATGAGTGAATCTCTCTGCAAAGGCGGTGTTGAAGGCGACCTTCTCATCGAAAATCTGCCTGGACAGCTCGTAGTTCAGCAGACTGCGCATCTTCGTGTGATAATCCTTGTGCCCCTCGCTGTTCCAATGTTCGATAGCCGTAAATGGACTCTCCTCGTGGTGGGCGCCATACATGATCTTCAGCCACACCTCTTGCGTTCCGAAATGATCGAGGATGTCGGCATCCTGCAACAGCATCACAATCTCGGTGTCTGGAACAGGCCCTTTCCGCTTATTGTGTCAACGCACAAGATCCGCAATTTGCTCTAGCTCTGTACAACTTACGTGACCCTTTAAGATTTCTTGAACGAGAACGGCGCCGCGTTCATTGTGGGGCTCAATGCCTTTGGCTACGTCGTGGAACAGTCCTCCCACATATAGAACGAAATCCTGGGAGTCGTCGTCCGGTATGAGTTGTTTTCTCAGATTGATGGCGAGTTTGGCCGTTCTTTGACAATGGTAGAATATATATCCGCGTTCCCGTTCTGCGTGTGCCTTGCGCCTCCCCATGTTGCGGTATGCCAGCTCGGTTAATGGTTCCAGATCCCTGTTCATGTCTCTTGCCTCCATTTATGGGCGTAGTATTTATGAAGATATAGCACAATGCGCCCCTTGTACAGACCCTAATTAGTTGTAATTGTTTAGTCCTATATAAAGCATAAAACCGCCTCCCTTATGAAAGGGAAAGCGGCCATGATTGAACATGTATAGCCTAGCGGAAAGATATCGCGTGATCCGGCCCAATCCGCTCTCCGATGCGAACCACCTGTGGACCTTGACCGACTGGGATATCGCGCCGACTCTGGAACGGAATAGCATTCCCCCCTGTAGTTAAGCTGTACAGATAAGCATAGTTGGGATGAGTTGCCTGATCGAGCAAATAAGCCGAGCGTCTCGGCCATCTGCGCCTGAGCCGATTCAATTCCGCTATGATGCCCTCCGCTGGATTTACGCCGATGCCATGGCCGAAGTAGGCGTTCTTCCCGACCTTGATCACATTCTCTCCGGCCCATTCCGGTTTGTTACGGTCGTAATCCGGGTTGTTGAAGTACAGAATGTCTCCTGGAAACATCTCAGTAGTCGTCTTGATCGTCGTCAGCCCAAGATCACGGTCGGTATTCGTCGTCATGAGCAGCAGGTTATTGAAGTAACGGTTGAACAGCTCATCGCCGATCAGATCCAGGACCGCTTTATACAAGATGATGATGACGGCTGAGGCACATTCGAACGCATACAATCGGCCGTTGTAAAAAATATCTCGAATCGCATCTGCTGGCGCTACCCCTGGTCGTTGCTGAAAGCCGCCCTGTTCCGTCCGAATCCAGAACATCGGGTTGGCCTTGGATTTGCGCAGTGTTGCGAATGTAGCTCCACTTTTTCCCAGATCAAGGGCCGACTTGATTGTACCCGCTCTTAAACGAAGTTCGAAGATGAGTTCTTCCATCGAGTTGTAGTTATACGTGACAGGCGATCTTTGTATATCGGCCAATATCTGCTTTTCCGTCATCGATAAAGACGAGCTATCAATCGGGGCAGGAGACCCGCCAATGAGAATCATGGTAATTCCAGCCTTCCTTTTACGGTAATCGTGCTGCTAGCATAATATGACAGTTGCCTAAGATCGGCTACACAGCTGGCAAAAAACGAGTTTACGCAGTAGGGCTGAAGTGGTAAGATACACCCAGATTCTTTTTATTAGAAAGGAGCTGGATGTTGGGTGAAAATGTATGTGTGTGTGGATATGGAAGGTATTGCTGGAATTATACATTCTTCACAATTGATGAAGGGTGAACCGATGTATGAGGAAGGCAGAAGGCTGCTGACCGAAGAGGTGAACGCTGTAGTGGAAGGGTTGCTGCAAGCAGGGGCTACGGAAATCATCGTACGGGACATGCACGCGACCGGCATTAACTTCATTCCGGACAAGCTGCACCCAGGAGCTTCTTACTTCATGGGAGCTACTTCATTCAAGGAACGATTTCCCGGCATAGACTCGTCCTTCGACGGTGCGCTGCTGGTCGGTTATCATGCTATGGCCGGCAGGGCTGAAGCGGTGCGCGATCATACTTACTCCAGTCGTGCCTTTACCTCGGTCGAGCTGAATGGAAGGCCAATCGGGGAAATCGGCTTGGACAGCATGCTGCTGGCCCGATACGGCGTCCCGGTTCTCCTCGTCACAGGCGACGACAAGACATGTGAAGAAGCCAAGCTTGAGCTCGGTCAGAACGTCACTACTTATTGCACCAAGCAGGCTTGGGGACGCCACAGTGCGCTGCTCACCCCGCCGCAGAAAGTACGCTCGGAGATCAAAGAGGCCATCGGAGAAGCAGTTAACAAGCGGGAAGCTTGCCAACCGCATTCAATCGATGGCCCTTATGAGCTGACTGTTCATTATTTGAGCACGGACTTAGCCGACGGACGTTATTGTGACGGTATTCATACCGAGCGATTAGACGGTCTTACGATTCGAACAAAGGAAACCGACTTGATCCGGTTGTTGTCCAGAGCACTTTAATGCAAGTATGACTTAAGCTGAGAAAGTCGATGATAGCGGGATATAGTATGCTGCCCCTTCCGATATATCGTACGTAAATCCCTGGGCAGGATCGTCATTCTGCTTGTAGGAACGAATAAGCGTCGTGTCGCCGATCTGCAGCCGCAGCATTCCATCGCCCGGTTGTTCCACACTCTGGATTCGGTACACGGCGTTTCGTTTGTTATCGTTCTCGATGTAGATGCTGGCCCCGACGAGAAGCTCTGTCGCTACGGAAGCTCCATCGATAACCGCGACTTCTATCTCGTTGTTCAGGCTTAACTCCTTCGTAAAATCAAGCACCGTTCCTTCCACTCTACCCAATCTGTCGAACTTACTATTCCCGATTAGACCCAGGATCGTCCCATCCTGTACATAACGGTGAACCGTAGCCCCGTCCAATTCCGCATACAATCCGAAGAATCCGCTGAATTCGATGCGCCCCTCTACCGTATACGTCTCTTCCTTATTGGTCGCAATCAAGATGTAATCTGTGCGCCCTGTCGTTAATTGCACCTTGACCGCTCTAGCCTCCAGATGCCCTACCATCTGTCCGTGCTTGCTTACCTCAACTGACTCGATGGACCGAATAAACCGTTCACCCGCATAGGGCTCAATGACCGATGTGAACAAACTGTCTAGCGGCTGACCTGCACCGTCTCTACGGGCAATCATATACCGCAGGGCGGTCGGATTACCTATCTTGTTGCGGGGTGGCACGCCGTCTGCAAGTGCCACGTCATTCACATCGGTCAACAGTGTCAACCGCAAGTGAACATCCGTCTCCGCTCCATGGCCGCGACCCAACACGTTCCACGTATCTTTCACGTTCCAATCGACACTGAATGACGATGCTGGCTGCATGTCCCTCTGCACATTCCGCAGCCAGTGAAAACCGGCCCCGTTATATTCGCTTGCCGGCTCATTGCTACCGTCTGTCACCGGCTTAATTCCGAACTCCGTGTTAGACCCGGCATACGTACCGGACGTCTGGGATTCCAAGCGCAACCCTTCGGTCGCTACGCTTCCTTCTGCACTATGGAAGCTGAAATGGTGCTCGGATCCCCCTGTTACGCGGAAGAAATCTACAACGTAGGAGTGTTCGTCATCCACGCGGATCATCGCAGTCGTCCGCTTGTACAGCTCAGTCTGCGGATATACATAGGGCGCCTCCACGTCGATCAATTGCACGATGCCAGCTTGATCATAATGCTTCGGCAGTCCCACTTCTTGAATCCGCATCTTCTGGCGATCGACGAGTACCGTATTATGGCTGATTACATTAATCACCCATTCCTTCCGGTGCCGGTCTATTGAATTCGCCTGTTCAGGGTAGCCCAGATCAGGCATCAAGTCGAGTCCGAACGCATGCAGCCCCATGTTCAACGTGTCGCGGTGACCATGCCGGTTATTTACTCCATAATACACCCACACATCGCGCAACGTATTCGCCTTCACTTCCCCGTCCCGCAACGCCGCGAAGCCGTAACCCGTCAAGTTGATGCTATCCAGATTCAACGGTCCATGATCTGCAATCACTTGAGCGATGTCCGTGGCGATTCGCTCCGGGTCGTCCATGAATATGTTGCCGTGTATCCCGGTGATATGCCCACCGTTCAACCAATAGGCGACTTGAGCGAATATCGGATCGCCATACTTCTGAAAGGCCAGTACCGTCTCGGCAATGTTCAACAGTGTACCGGGATTGCCGGTCATCCCCGTATCCCCGATTTGTGCCGTATCTCGCCCGATCATCGTGAGAGGATATACGCTGTGGAACATTTTGCGGAATTTCACATTGCGGAACAAGTCCGCCTCCGGATAGCGATCATACCCTTCCAATACGTCAGCAACCATCAGGAATGTATTCAGCCAGAGCCGATTGTAACCAGGCGCTGCTTCATCGCCATGACCGTCGCGGTCCACGTCATTCACAAGCGTGTTCCACACGTTCCCTCCTGTCACCCGCTCTGGGTTGCGGGAATATTGACCGGCCTGGAACGTATAATCCAGCCACTCCTTCGTTTCTGGATCAGAATCCATTACAACAGCGGCATAGGCCAACGCACTTTGATGAAAGCCGTTATTCCCCCGAATCTTCCCGGTTTTGAACCCTTCGAACGTTTGACGCAATATCCCATCCTCGATATTCGCAGCGATATGAGATGATATCATCTTAGGTGAGAGCTCGTACTTCTCACCTTGTCCACTCAGGAAACGAACGACTTCGGGCTCATCCAGGGCAGGGAAGAAAGCATCATAGGCGCTGACTAGTGTCTTCACGGTGCTCGTCTCCCAGATGCAGCCGACGGATTTGCCATGTCCTGACCCACCGTGAGAGTTCAAATATAGTTTCGTATCCTGGAGGCTTACGTCCAGGCTCGGGTATATGTCTGCAATCCGATCGAGGAGTACGATGCCGAACCGAGCGTACACAACATCCCCCGTGTACAAGTAGGCATCCCGCAGCGATATCACACTCCGAAGAATCGCAGCCTGTGCCCCGAACCACAAAAACCAGTGCGTGTAATAAGCTATGAATGTATAAAGATAGCCACTCTCCGGGTCCTTCCAACCGAATCCATCATCCACTCCCCAGGTCGGTCCCTTTTCCGGATAAAGCGTATTCACAAGCAATCTACGGTCGGCTAGCACAGGATCGAACTCCCCCTTACGATCCAGTCCACTGCGATAATAAGCGGTGAAATCGTTAGTCGGGAATGAGCAGCCAGTCGTTGGGTCCGTTAATTTCCAAGGAGCACTCAACGGATCGGCCTGCCATGGATAATTGCCTAGTTTGTTGAGTGGATTGTCGGCTGGCGCCGCATCGGACAGTGGACTTAAGTTTCCAAGCATCTGATTGGTCTGATAGCTGCGTGGCAGCTGTTGCGATGGTACCAGCTCCCAGATGAAATCCAGCCCTCTTTCGACGATCTGATCCGCATATGCGACTGCTTCGTCACGGATTACCGTAGCCCATTCATACTTCTGTACATTGTCCCTTGCTGCCTTTACTTTACCTGGTGTGTAGTATGTACTTCGAGTCTTCACATGGCTCATCTGTACAGCCTCCCTCTCAGTCTTATCATGCATCTTACATGTATCATACTTGTCATTCGCTTTCCATTATGAACACTACTGCCTAATCTGTCTATGACGAATATGAGGAGATGCACTAGAATGGAAGATCAAGTCTCGAATAAAATATGACCCGTCTGTGATATGTCGTAGCCTTGAATCGGCCGCAGTTCATTCAGAAACGATTCAGAGCGCAGAACATGCTTAACCTGCTCAATCCACTCCAGATTTTGCGGTTTTTTCAACATTACCAGATCGTAGCGCTCCCGAATTAGTGGAATGAAATCAACGCCCCCAACCATATGGGCCGCTTTCTCGATGCCTACGCCAACATCTGCTTCCCCGGTAGCCACTTTCCCCGCGACACCCATGTGATTCGATTGTTCCTGCTCATACCCGATCAATTGTTGATACGGAATTCCATGAAGACGGAGCTGCTCATCCAGAAGAACGCGTGCACCCGAACCTTTCTCACGATTGACTATCCGGAGATCTGGTTTCTTGAGATCGGCCCAGCCGACGATGTGTTTGGGGTTTCCTTGTTTCACATATAGTCCAGCCGATCTGGTTACGAGATTCATCACGATATAGGAAGAACCGGTCAATATTTTCCGGATATAGGGTAGATTGTATTCCCCCGTATCACCGTCCAGCAAATGCGTGCTGACTATATCGGATTCCCCCTTGTACATGGAGATTAAGCTATCCAGACTTCCTACGTAAGCACGAAGCGGCCTATAGCGCGGGATGTTCCTCTCGATATGCTTGGCCAGAATGTCTAGACTCATATCTTGCCCGGTTATAACAAGCGAGTGAAGGGAGGATGGAGTTGCAATGGACTGGTGAGGTGCGGACGCTTCGATTATTTCCGATTTGTGAGCATATGGATGTCCACTCTTAGCACGAGCTTTATATGCTTCTAGGTCCGTGGCATCGATGCGCATTTGTTTACCTACACGATAAGCGGGCAAATCCCCTTTTTTAATTAGATCGTAGACCGTCAGCTTCGATATTTTCAAAAGMTTCGCGATTTCTTCCGTTGTGTAAGATAGGTCAGCAGTCATGGTCGTCCTCCATATCAGCGCGGTTTCGTTATAATTAATAATAAGTTGAAGGATTGTATTTATCAATGCTGACTGTTTACTAAATATATGTACTTCAATATAATAGGATATATCTGAATCATTCTATTTATATCTAAATAGATAGATAATCACATATGGAGGGGTTTAAATGTTCCGAACCATTAGGTTTAATTATGTTTGGCTGTGTTTAGCAATCATATCCATGATCTTCGCAGGATGTACCAGCTCCAACTCTAAGGATCAACCTGCAACCAGTACGACACCAGCAGCAGTCTCTCAAGCAACTAAAGCCCCAACTGAACAGGTGGAACTCCTCATTTCTGCAGCTGCCAGCTTAAGCGATGTGTTGAAAGAAATTCAACCGCTCTATGAGAAACAAAACAAACAGATCAAGCTAAACTTCAACTTTGGCGCCTCGGGAACGCTAGAGCAGCAAATCGAACAAGGGGCTCCAGCAGATTTGTTCGTATCCGCCGCAACCAAAAACATGAAAACCTTAGTTGATAAGCAATTGATCGATGCTTCCCAACAAAAAACTTTGTTGAAGAATGATTTGGTTGTGGTGGTACCRGCCGATGGCAAAATAACTGTGCAGAAACTAGGCGATTTAACAGCGCCCACCATCAAATATTTGGCTATTGGGGAACCTCAAACTGTACCCGCTGGCAGCTACGCGAAGGAAGCGTTAACGAGTGCGGCACTGTGGGATTCACTTCAAGCCAAGATCGTGCAGGGCAAAGATGTACGTCAAGTGCTTACCTATGTAGAGTCCGGGAATGCCGAAGTTGGTTTTGTGTACAAGACCGATGCGCTGAGCTCCACTAAAGTGAAGATCGCCTTTGCTGTTGATCCTACTACTTACACACCAGTTGTATATCCAGCTGGGATTGTCAAGGCAACCCAACATAGCAAGGAATCCGCCGACTTTTACTCGTACCTCCAGGGTAAAGAAGCTCAGGCTGTGTTTGTAAAATACGGGTTCACTATTCCTGAGTAATGATATGGGGAGATTCCTCGCTTACCACACCCCATCTGGCCTCGCCCCAGCAGGATATGGAAATGGCGTTGTCGAATATGGAGTGGTGAGCAGCCACTCTGTTTTGTCGTTGTCATGGGAGGGGTGCTTCTATGTTGGAAAATGGAGGGAAATAATGCCTTATATCAATCTTCAAATAACTAAGGGTGCTACTCGTGAACAAAAAGCCCAAATAGTAAAAGAATTTACAGAGACTCTTGTTAGTGTACTTGGTAAAAAACCTGAACATACTCATATTGTCATTCAAGAAATTGAAGATGAAAACTGGGGATTTTCRGGTGTTCTGACCGATGATTTCCGAAAGCAATAATTTTCGCCCCATGTCCAATCGTATTCGTATACATATTCGGTTCCGTTAATGATTTGAGTGTCCTGTGGCAAGGTGAATCTTCCTGTTCCTAACAGGATTTTCCGCACCTGAGTTAATTCCTGCGAAGATACCAATTAATGCATAAATTCGCCCCTAGTTTACGCAATGGGTATCTCTGGATACTAAATCGGGAGCAAAAACCTTTTTATTTTCATCTCTTCAATAATGAAATCTGAGATATTATTTACTTCATATTCTTTTAAAATCAATGCAAAAAATCTACTTATCAAAATAGAATCACTTAATGCATCGTGTCGAGCTATATCTTTATCATTAATGAAGTAGTAGTTGATTAAAAAGTTTGTTGAAATGATCTCATTAATTTCTCTATGAATACTAGCAAAAAGAACCTTAGTATCAATTATTGGATTATTGCATAACGGTAAATTATAGCTACGACAATGATTCTCTAACATATGAATATCATATTCATAACCAGCTTGTGTAACTAGAACTGTCCCCTTGCAAAAATCAAGAAATTGTCTAAAGACTTCAGGAAATGACGGTGCATTGAGCAAAGCCTCATTAGTAATGCCAGTTAGTTTTTCTACACTTGTTGGAATGGGCTTAGGTGATTTAACAAGTGAATTAAATTGCGCTATTATCTCCCCGTTATGGTTACTACTTAGGACTTCCCTGCTGAAGCAGGGATTTTTCTTTCTAACAAAAGGGGATACAACTCCTGACGTCGAAAAGGTAGGATATCCCAACCTGAGAGAGGAGCGTCAGTCATGTATATGTCCCCCGAACATGTCTATTCCATTTGCAAGGGTGACCCCGACATTATCGACGCTTTCACAGCCTTGTTGCAGGTGATCAATCAACAGGCTAAGGTCATCGATCAACAGGCTAAGCGTATTGTAGAACTAGAACAACGCGTTCAGGAGCTCGAGCGCCAGCTCGGTCAAAATAGTAACAACAGCAGCAAACCGCCTTCCAGCGACGGATTTCGGAAAACCAATAACCTCCGCCAATCCGGCGGCAAAAAGGGAGCGCCTAAAGGCCATCGCGGGCAGACGCTGCTTGCCGTGGTGCAACCCGATGAGATTCGGGTTCATCCGCATCTGACGTGCACCTCCTGCCAGGAGTCTCTGGCGGGCGTCCCGGCTCACGGGTTTGAAGCACGGCAAGTATTCGACCTGCCTCCTGTGAAGTGGATCGTCACCGAACACCGAGCCGAAACGAAATGCTGCCCGTCCTGCAGGAGCATAAGTACCGCCGCTTTTCCCGAACGAGTAAAAGCTCCCGTTCAGTATGGTGAAACGCTGCAGGCCTGGACCAGCTATCTGAGCGCCTATCAGTTGTTACCCTTGGAACGAATTGCCCAGCTCTTCGAAGACTTGACTGGTCATGGCCCAAGTGAAGCCACGCTGCTGGCGCATCTGCAGCAGATGTATACCACCTTGGCACCGGCAGAGCAACAGATCCGCCAGCACCTGCTCCGTAGCCCGGTCATCCACGCGGATGAAACGGGCTTTCGCGTGGGCGGCAGCGGGGTCTGGATGCATTGCGCGAGCAATAGCGAGTACACGCAGCTAATCGTTCACAACAGCCGGGGAACCAAGGGGATGGCCGAAGGGGGCATCCTGCACATCTACAAGGGGACGGTCGTCCATGACTGCTACGGACCGTACTTCAATCAAGAGTTGTTTTCATTCCGCCATGCCCTGTGTAACGCCCATCTTCTCCGTGAATGTCAGGGCATCATCGAGAACGACAAGCATCAGTGGGCGAGGGACATGAAGACGTTGCTGCAAGAAAGCTGGAAGATGGCGCGCACTGCACGCGAATCCGGCGAGCCCTTGATGGGGCCTGTCACCAGCGAAATCGAGCAGCATTATGACGACATCCTGATTCGCGGCAAAGAAGAATGGAGCAAAGACCTGGTTGTCAAGAAAGAGGGCACACGCGGCAGACAAGCCAAAGGGAAGGCTGGGAATTTAGCAGAGCGATTCGAAACACGGAAATCCGCTATCCTTGCCTTTCTTCGAGATGCCCACGTGCCATTTGACAATAACCAAGCCGAGCGAGATATTCGCATGGTCAAGGTGAAGACCAAAATTTCCGGCGCTTTCCGTACACTCGCAGGGGCTCAACAGTTCGCTCGCATTCGCTCGGTCATCTCAACCCTTCTCAAACAACAACGTCCGATCCTCGAATCCCTCTCTTCTGCACTTCACGGACGTCTCCAATTCTAAACAGGACCTAAGTAGTAACCCGTTATGTAATATTACTGCTCCGATTTGAGTGATGTGGTCAGTTTCGAAATTTATACCTGTACCTTCCAAATCAAATACACAAAATTTCTGATTATGCAATCCATTAATACGAATATCTTGTACAACATATTCTTCCTGCGTTAGAAATGTTATTTTCATTCCAATCCTCTCCTTTTACTTATTGGGTACGCACCTGTTCCAATTCTGTTTTATCTATAAACCAAGTATATTAACACTGAATTATTATACATTTATATTTATATTTATGCATTACCTTAATTTCCAAGGCGTGACCCGTACGAAACTCAATAACGAAAACCCCACAGCAAACAAAAAAAGACTTGCACCCTCAGGCTAAGCCATCGGGTGCAAGTCTTTTACTGCCTACCAGACGATTAGTCGATGAAATCGGCTTTCGTCAAGAAGCGTTTCAACATCGTCGCCGATTGGGCGCGAGTCGCGTTTTGATTCGTACCAAGCGTCGTGTCCGTCATTCCGTTCACGATGCCGGCTTCCAACGCAGCGGCAATCTCCGCATGACCCCAAATGATTTGCTTAGCATCACTCCAGTTGGATAGAAGCTGAGCTTGCTTAGCAGCATCGATGTTGATTTCAACACCAGCATATTTGAGGGCGCGAACGACCATAGCTGCCAATTCTTCGCGCGTGATCTGGGCATTTGGACGGAACGTTCCATCTTCGTAGCCGTCGATCAGCTTCGCTTGTGCAGCTGCGCCGACAACACCAGCGAACCATTCGTTTGCTGTTACATCATTGAAGTAAGTTGAGCCCGACACGGTCTGAAGACCGAGTGACCGAACAAGCAGTGCCGCGAATTCAGCACGTGTGATGTTGCGATCCGGTTCGAACAACTTATCGGTTACACCGTCCACGATCAACTTGCTAGCCAGCAGCTCTACGTTCGACTGCGACCAGTGGGAGTTAATATCGGTGAACGACTTCTCCAACTCGATAAACGTGTAGATGCTGTTCGAGTTCCGTTGAATCGTGCCCGTGTATTTCCCATCCTTCTCCGCGATCGTGCTTGGAACGAAGCTGACTTTCTTGCTAGTCGGATCGTACACAATCCCTGTCGCTGGTTTGGATGGCTTGCCTGTAAGTGGCAGTTGGCGGGACACATAAGTGTTTCCGAAGGAATCAATGTTTACTTTCTTCCCATCTTTACCTTCTGCTGTCAGTGTGAAATCTACAGCATCGGCGATCGAAACTCCGCCAACACCAGCAATCGCATTCGCAATGTCGGTAGCTGTTGCCCCTGTTACTTTCGCAATACCAACGTTGATTTTCAAGTCTTTCACATCAACGCCCAATTGTTTCGCCAATTCATCCAGGTCCAATACGGAAAGTGGGAGAATGTATGTACCATTGTTCCCTACGATCGTGATCGTCGCTCCCTCTTTCTTGGAAGCCTCGATCAGAGCAGATGCCGGGATTTGCACGGTGTCGCCTTTTACAATCAAGGTTACATTCGTGTAGTCAGCCAGTGCTTTCTTCAACGTCTCGCTGTCCACAACACCGTTCGTTACTTCGATCGTATCCTTGTTAGTTGGAGGGAAAATTCCGCCTCCTCCACCGCCGCCGCCACCGCAATTCGTACATCCTGTCGGCGGAGCCAATTGTTTGTAGACAGCTTCCGATACGCCCCAACTGTTCCCGTTAATTAGAGCATCCAATGTAATCGGGTTGTAGGTCGAGTCTATTACGGAAGAAGAGAAATTATAATAATAATAGCCGTTATTGTAAACATCATAGGTTACATGAGTAACAGTCGAGATCAAGTTTTGATTCGAGTACACATTGAGATAAACACTATCTGTGACCCCCGGTTTTGTATCGAAATAGACTTGACCTGTAACAGTACCATTCGAGTTATACGTAACATCCTTGAACCAAGCTTGTCCAGCGAAAGCCAGGATGGGGACGAGCATCGAGATGATCATCACCGCTGCAAGCATACTGGACGTTTTCTTCAACATCGTTTTGTTCAGCAAACTTATTCCACTCCTCTCTTTTATAAGGTTGTGTTCCACCTTCGCATAGTGAGATCTTGTTTTTTTGTTCATTCGTTCTCTCACCTCCTTTCCCAAGAAAATGCAATACGATAGCCAAACGCATACATTTATAACGTTTCGTTATACGCTGGCACTT
>NZ_JBFUIX010000118.1:0-12551 GCF_056401635.1 Paenibacillus sp. P4_E11
GGAAAGGTGTGGGAAAGGTGTGACAAAAGTTGCGAAGTAGAGTAGTAAAATTCAATTGGAGAAGGAGAAATAGAAATGAGAAAGATTCAGAAAAAAGGTATGGCTATCTTCCTCGTCATGTTGATGGTGCTGGGAGGCATGACGGGAGTGCTTGGCAAGGCGTATGCAACGTCGGGCCTAGTCCTTTGGGATTTCAATATCTTAAATGTTCAAACCACGGCCGATCATCGAACCGTTACCGTGACTACAAATGTACCTTTGGTTGTTAAGGCTGGAGTAAGTGTAACGGATGCTGTATATGTGAAAAGAACGGATTCCAATGAATTTGTCAGCGTTGCAGCTGATTCCGCTGTAAATACGGGTTCTGCTGTGCTGACAGCTAACAATGGTCAAACCGTGTTCACTCTTAATTTGGATAGCCCATTAATAGGAACCGGCAATCAGATTCAAATTCAAGGTGCCTATTTCGAATCACCGGTAACACCGGGTTCGTATTCGGGCAACGCTACAACGAGAACACTGGACCTACAGTCCCCTGAATATGTAGGCTCTACATCTAATAATGGAAACAATGTGAATTTGTATTTTAATGAGAACATTTCATTGAATACAAGCAATCAGGATACTGCTGCTTATTTGAGAAGTCAAATGAGTATTGCAACGGATGGAATCAACTTTGTATCCCTTCCGCAACTGATGTCTGTAGCTCAAAACTCCAATTTGATTTGGTTAAACATGGGTAACGATATGAAAGTCATTCTAGGCACGAGCACGCTTATTAAAATCGCGAGCGGCACGTTAAAGGATGCAGCGGGTAATCTCAATGCGGAGATGACTCTACACGTAACCCCTCCAGTCATTCAAAGCTCAGCAATTAGTAATGATAACCACACGGTAACGATAACCTTCCAAGAGGATGTTCTAGCCAATACAGTAAACTTAAAAAGTAATATTTATTTATTAAAGGATGRCCCCAATTACAATTGGAATCCGTTGCTCAGCGACGATACAGTATCCATTGAATCCGGAAAGCTTGTCATCCATTTTGGACTGCCCCTCTCGGGACCTAATAATCAAATTTACATTGAACGTGGCACCCTTAAGGACAGCTACGGGAACGTTTCGTTCGATAGTGCTGTAACCGCTATGATACCAGCTAACTCAGGAGTCGTAGAGCCCGTCGATCGTACAGCACCTAAATTCGTAGAGTCTTATATTGCCAATCATAATCAGGATATCGTATTTGTTTTTGATGAAAATGTACAAAAAAATTGGGTGGATGAATCGACTTTAAAAGCTTCCATATATCGTTATTTCCCAAGCCTAGGTTGGGGGTATGGTATTCCTGATTCTATTAATTTTGCTCTGACATTCTCAGAGAATAAACTAATCCTTCATTTTGCAGCGCCATTGGTTGATTATCATTATCTTCAATTTCCAAGTGGATCTATTAAAGATCAGTCTGGGAACGTTCTTAATAAAAATGTTGTTTATGATTTCTACCCCGTTCAATCATTATCACTTGAAAACGGAAGATTTTTAAATAATGGTCGTTGGTTAAACCTATTTTTCAACGCTGATTTAGTAGACAATACGCTAGACGCTGGAACATCTCATTTGAAAGAAAAGATTACGATATCAACTGATCAAGGTGCAACCTTCTCAGCATTGGGCGCACAGGATGTCGTGTCAATTCAAGGGGACAGAGTGGTCGTATTATTCCRAGAGGCGAAGAAGAATCCAACATATGTAATTCACATTGATGCGAATGCATTAAAAGATGTACACAACAATGTGTGGAACACTGCGATTAATCAAGTTCTTGCTTACAACACGCCTGATTTGACGGGATTTTTCTTCAGTAATGCAGCAAGTGAATTCGTATTCGAAGACGATGCTGCATGGCGCAGCAAAGTAAGAGATGTCATCGTATATGATAATTGGAATGAAACTCGCAGAGTACTGAATGTCTCGGATTATACACTAACGGAAGGCAAGCTTACGGTTAACCAGGGGGTTTTTCAAGCAGGTTTAGATTATGAAATTTCAATCGATGCGGATGGTTATAGTAGTAAATGGATTGACGGCACAGCATTTTCTTCATCGGAATTGTTTTATATGACAGCGCCAGTCCTCAGCACACAAGGCGGACTTCTAGCGACGGTCAATGTGCTCAATAGCTTGAATGATGATAACAGTTATTACAGAAATGAGACTTATGGAACGCAATCGGTTGTATTCGTGTTAATGAATGGAACGACACCAGTCAGCATTGTAGCTTCTAGATTGAAATTAAACACAGGAGTCTATTCGGCCAATTTCAATGTAACAGATGCTGCTACTGCTGATTATAGCGTACAGGTATATGTGGTAAGTCAATTTAACAATGATGCCACTCATGTTGGTTTGAATCTGGCTACAGTACTTCCGCAAGCTGAATTCAATCTGAAGGTAATCGAACAGCAACTCAGGRGTGAAAGATAATAATATGATCATTAAAATGAAACTTCAAAAAGGTCTGATCTTGTCTCTCATGCTGATCATAGGGCTAATCCCACTCCCTGCATTGGCCAGCAATTCAGTTACAGTGAATGCTATATCACCCATTCATCCTGGTGATTCCGTGACCCTAGCAGGATCGTCTACTTATTCTGAGGTTATTATTAAAGTGCTTCGTCCTAGCAACAGCGTAGTCTTCTATACGATTGCGAAAGTAACGGATGGACAGTATTCAAGTTCGTTCACCCTAGCGAGCAGCGAAGCTGCAGGTACGTACAAGGTCGTTGCTGGACAAGCGAGTACGGTTGCCGTCCAGGATATTATCGTCGAAGCTAATACACCGCCAAATCCAGCCAGCAGCAACGCAGACTTGAGTGGACTGGTGTTGTCGAGCGGTACACTGGCGTTCACATCTGGAACATTAGACTACACCGTTGATGTAGCCAACAGCGTATCCAGCCTGATCGTAACGGCCAGTGTGAGCGACAGGAACGCTACTATGACCGTGAACGGAATAGCGGTAGCTAGCGGTCAACCGAGTAACGCAACCAGCTTGATTGTCGGCAGTAACGCCATCTCGATTGTCGTGACTGCTCAGAATGGCATAAGCAAGAAAACGTACACCGTGAACGTGAACCGAGCACAGGGAACGAGCAGCAACGCAGACTTGAGTGGACTGGCGCTATCGAGCGGTACACTGGCGTTCACATCTGGAACATTAGACTACACCGTTGATGTAGCCAACAGCGTATCTAGCATGATCGTAACGGCCAGTGTGAGYGACAGGGACGCTACTATGACTGTGAACGGAATAGCGGTAGCTAGCGGGCAACCGAGCAGCGCAACCAGCTTGATTGTCGGCAGCAACGCCATCTCGATTGTCGTAACTGCTCAGAATGGCACAAGTAAGAAAACATATACTGTGAACGTGAACCGAGCACAGGCAAAAGACAATAGCAGTGGGAGTGGTGGGTCAATGCCACCAACAACTAGCATCGTCACAAGCACGGATGGCAAGTTAACGCTTCCTGTAGGCAAGGCAGGGGAGGTTAAATTAGAAAATGCGGTCACCATCTCTATTCCGGTAGGCGCTATAGACAAAGAGCTGAAGCTAACGATCGAAAAACTGCTGGACACTCAAAAGCTCCTTACGAATAAAGAGGTTCTAGCCAGCCCGATCTACGAGATTCTGAAAAACTTCACGCAGAACTTTAGCAAACCTGTCACGCTGACCTTATCCTTTGACCCCGCAATCGTGAAGAATGGTCAACGGCCAGCAATATTCTATTATGACGAAGTGAAGAAGGAATGGGTGGAAGTCACTGGTGGGAAGGTTAATGTAGATCGAATCACCGTGGATATAGACCACTTTACGAAATTTGCGGTATTTGCTGTAGGTCAACCAACAACTGTGCCAACACCAGAGACGAAACCGACGATTAACTTTAGTGATATTTCTGGGCACTGGGCTGAGGCCAACATCAAGCAAGCGGTAAGCAGCGGAATTGTCACGGGCTATCCCGACGGAACATTTAAGCCGAATCATACCGTGACACGTGCGGAATTCGCAGTGATGCTGATGAATACGTTGAAGCTGCAGGGCGAAGGAGCGACGCTGACTTTCACGGATGCAACGAAGATCGGAGCTTGGGCGCAGAAGGCAGTGGCGCAGGCAGTACAAGCAGGCATTATTAATGGCTACGAGGACGGCAGCTTCCGTCCGGATGCTGAGATTACACGTGCGGAGATGGCAGCGATGCTCGCCAATGCTCTGGGTCAATCTAGCGCAGCGAATGTCGCAACCGGCTTTGCCGATGACGAGGTTGTTCCGTCGTGGGCCAAAGGTGCGGTAGCAGCGGTAAAGAAGCTGGGCATTGTTGAAGGTCAAGCGGCTAACGTATTTGCTCCTAATGCCCAAACAACAAGAGCAGAAGCAGTAACTGTTATGCTGAAGATGTTGACGCACAAGAGCAAGTAAACGAATTGTTTCATGATCAGGGTTATCCCGCAAGCTGTAGAGTATACGGCTTACGAGATAACCCTGTTTTATATCGCCCAAATCACCATATGGTATAATGGGTTAACATCAATAACTAGACATTGGGCAGTTAGGAGTTGTTATCACTTGCATATTGGAATCGACTTAGATAATACCGTTCTTGATGCCACTACGCCGCATTTGCATTATTATAATCAAGCGTCTGGATTATCGTTTACGGCCGATGACGTTAATGATTTTTACCTATACCGTCTTTATGGGTGGGATCAGGTAGAACGAGAGGCCGTGTATACGAAGTATGGGCATGATATTCATTGGAACTCCTCCCCTTTTCCGATGGCCGTACACATCTTACAGCAACTATATAATCAGCATCAAATATCCATTATAACGGCTCGACCCTTGCTTTTTCGTGATGTTACCCTTGAATGGCTTGAACTTCATCAGATCAAGTATCACAACATTATCCTGTGTGAGAACAAACTCCAAGAATTTATGAATTCCCAGGTAGATGTGTTGATTGATGATGGGCCTCACTATGCAGAGGAGTTTGCGCTTGTGAATAAGCCCGTTATTTTATACGACCAGCCCTACAATAAGTCCGTAACGAATGAACTCGTATATCGTGCATCCAACTGGATGGAGGTCAAACAGCATATTGATTACTTAGCATCTAAATCTATCACTCGGATCGCGAACGCTTGAAGGGATGTACAATTGCAGCTTTTTCGCTCTACAAGCGCTGTATGTGACAGGAAATTGGTGCAGAGATAGAGAGATCCTGGTAGCGTCAAGAAGTTTGGGTAACCAATGGTTGTTCATAATTATTGCCAGCTAATCCCGGATATCGTAGAATGAAGCTACGTTTCATCCAGGAAGGAATTGGACGGCATGAAGGTAACAAAACTTATGATTTCCACTGTGCTGGCCATGCTCGTCTTATTCTGGATCGTCAGTCCTTCTGCCTCTGTGTCTGCGGCTGCAGTTGAATCGGCGCATGAAGGAGTTCTCGATTTGTCCGCATGGGATTTTGAAGAGGATGGTAGTGTTCCTTTAGACGGCGATTGGGAATTTTATTGGAATCGTCTTCTGACGCCTCCGGTCTTCTTGCAATCGGATCATTCTTACCCAACCGGCTGGATTCATCTTCCCCATTCTTGGAACGGATCTGCAACCGATGCGGGTAAGTTGTCTGGAAACGGTTACGCCACATTTCGCTTAACGCTGCAACTGCAAGGCAATCATCCGAAGCTCGCACTTGGTCTGCCCACGATGTTCTCCGCTTACAAGCTGTGGATTAACGGTGAATGGCTTGCTTCCGTCGGTCAAGTCGGCACAGACCGGGATCATACGACGCCTCGTCTAGCTACTCGAATCGTTCAGTTTCAACCGCTCGACGGCAACAATGAATTGGTTATTCAGGTTGCGAATTTTCATCATCTGCGCGGAGGAATGACCAAATCGATCCTGCTCGGGACGGAGCAACAGATCGGGTTGCATGCGGACAAACGACAAGCGTTCGAGATGTTTGTCGTAGGGACGCTCCTGTTCATGGGCATATACCACGTGGCTCTGTTTATAATGCGCACAAAGGATCGAGCTCCGCTCTATTTCGGTCTCTTCTCGATCATATGGGGCATGCGCGGTTTATTGGTCGGTCAGGTCGTATGGACGAAATTTTTCCCTCATTTCCCTTGGGAATGGCAGATGAAATTGGAGTACTTGGCCTTATATGGCGGTACGTTTCTATTTGTAATCTATTTGCGCCATTTATTCCTGGGGGCGATGCCTGCCTGGTTCTACCGCGGTTCTCAGTTATTTCTCGTGATCGCCGTCATTCCTGTCATCGTTACACCTGCGAGAGTGTATACACGTCTTCTTGCACTTAATGAAACCATCATCGTGATGCAATTGTTATTCTTGCTATATATCGTCGTCAGAGCCTTCAAGGAGAGGCGGGAAGGCGCCTTGGTGTTAAGCTGGATTGGGGCATTTACGCTTCTTACCTGTATTAACGATTTCCTGTTTTTTGCCGAAAAATGGCCTTACTTTGGAAGTCTCAGCCCCTTCGGCTTGTTCGTCTTTACGTTTGGTCAAGTATTCATTTTATCCCGAAGATTTACCGATGCGTTCAGAATGGCGGAGAGTTATTCCGTGCAGGTACAGAACGTGAACAGTGAACTGCAGGAACTGAACGAAAGCTTGGAACGGAAAGTGCAGGAGCGAAGTCAGGAACTGCGTGAAGTAAACGACAGCTTGCAGGAATCGTATTATCGAATCCGCCATGCCGAACAATCACGGAAAACCATATTATCGTACATTACACATGATTTGCGGAATTCGGTAACGGTCATCGTAGGGTATTCGGAAGCGTTAACGGATCAAATCCGCTCTGATCTCCATCCCAAATTCATACGGTACATTCATACAGGGGCGGTTAGAATTGATCGCATGATCGACGATCTGTATTATTTATCCCAGTTGGAGTCTGGTCAGATTCCTTTTCAGATGCAGGAAAGTGGTATTGGTGAGCTTGCGGACCGGGTGTATGCGGGACATCAAGAGAGAATAACTGATGCAGGCCTCCTGTTCACTGTCGAATGTCCAGAGCACTTAAGCAAAGTAACGGTTAATGTCGATCCAGATCAGATTGAAAGGGTGTTCAATAATCTGATCGGAAATGCGATCAAATTCACCTCAGCGGGTGGAACGATCGCCTTGAGATTCCGAATCGTTCCGCAGGAGGCAGTGAAGGGGACAGAATTGACCGTTAAGGAGGTCGGCGCTGCCATGGAAAGTGGATACCGCAAGCTGGACATCAATCGGATTGAGGGACGAAGTATGCAGGAAGTGCTGGTGGAGATAGCAGATACCGGTAAGGGCATTAGTCGACAGGATTTACCCAATATCTTCGAGCGGCATTATAAAGGAATGGGAAATTCCGAAGCGGGAAGCGGGTTGGGACTGGCTATCTGTAAAGAAATCGTGGAGCGTCACGAAGGCCGAATATGGGCGGAGAGCACGATGCAACAAGGAAGCAGATTTTATTTCTGCCTCCCCATGTGCCGTAACGACGATTCTCGCCATTAATTCGCGGCCAGCTGTGAAGCTAATTTACTAGTCTTCATTGAGGGGACGACCTATAAATTTGTAGCCGACTCCTCGAATCGTTACGATAAACCGTGAATTCGCTGGGTCTTGTTCGATTTTTTTGCGTAATGTACTAATATGCACCATAACAGTCCGCAAATCACCCATATGGTCCATTCCCCAAATTTTATTGAACAATTCCTCACTATTGAACATTCGGTTAGGGTGCCGGGCCAAATGAAGCAATAGTTCAAACTCTTTAGCTGACAGAGTGATGTTATTGCCATAGACGGTAACAGAATGACTTTCCGGATCGATGATCAAATTCTCGAACTTCAAGGGATTTGTGGCGCGGTTGTTGGCGCGGATTGTGGTCGGCGCACTGCGGCGAAGGTGAGCTTTCACCCGGGCTACCAGTTCGCGGGGGCTAAAAGGTTTCGTTACATAGTCGTCCCCGCCGACTCCGAGAGCTAGTATTTTATCGATATCGTCCTTCTTGCTGCTAATGAAAATGACGGGGATATGGGTTGTTTTTCGGAGTTCCCTGCATATTTCGATTCCATCCGTCCCTGGCAATACAATGTCCAGTATGATAAGGCTCGGTCTATGTTGTTCGATCTTCTTGAATATATCGAATGGATCATTCATAACAACCGTCTTAAACCCATCTGCCATTAAATAATGACTGATCAATTCCCCGATTTCCTCTTGATCGTCAATCACGAGTATCGTTTGTCCAGACATCCAAATCCTCCTATTGCCTTGATAGTGCTCGATCACCTTACTTGGTTCTAATGTATTCGACATTGGGTAGTGGAAAATCCTGCTACACGACTATTGTGTGGGGAAGCGAAGACAGACCATAATCTCCTCAAAGGGGTGAGTAAATGCTTGAAGATGTTTTTACAAATTATGCTTTCAGGCATCCTGAAGCAGAATTTATACGCCATAACGAAAATATGACGTATGTGGTAAGGGATGGTAACCAGAAATACCTTTTGCGAATTCATAAAGCTATTGATGGACTGGATCTTTCTCATGGGAGTAGAAATGTTCAGCGGAATACCCTGATTAACAGCGAGATTGAACTGCTCCATCAATTACATGCTGCTGACAATATAAAAACACAGTATCCAATCCTGAACAAATATGGAGAATATGTTACGTATCTTGAAGGCGGTGTTCCGGCAACCGTACTTTCTTGGCTGGATGGAGAAGATCTTCAAAAAACAGCCATCACGGATGAACTCGCTTACACAATTGGACAGACAATCGGAGAACTGCACAATGCCATGTCTACGCTCTCCTGTCCGAACAGATATTATTATGACGAGGCGTTTGCAGATGCGATTTCAGATGACATTCAAGAAGCATATGAATTGAAACATATCACTGAACGGAATTATCGGCTCATGCAGGATGCGCTGTCTTGCATACGGACAATTCTTGTTAATGAAAGATCGCAATATGTTATGATTCATGCAGATCTAAGTAAATCCAATCTAATTCATTCGCATAGCGAAATTTGTCCGATTGATTTTTCATTATCAGGATATGGACTTGCAGAAATGGATTTATCTGACATTAATTGGACGTTACACAATGAAAAACTGACGCCGTTTCTTTTCGCGGGATATAAGTCAGTTACGCAACATGTTATAAATCAATCCTTTATTCGCGCGTTTACTGCCCTTTATCCTATAGCCTATACCGCATCACATCATAATAAAATTGATCAAGAAGGAAAGATTACTCAAGTAGTAGATCGGTGGTGCGAGACGATTCTAACTCCGTTCATTATTGCACAGTAATAGTTTTTTGAGTTAAAAATCCAAAAGGAAGAAGAGATCAACATTGAATTTAGAAGAGGTTATGCAGGAGCTTGAAGCTCTCGGCAAGGAACGAACCAAGAAAATTTACGAATCCAATGGGGCACACGAACCGCTTTTTGGCGTGGCTACAGGCGAAATGAAGCCCATCTTCAAAAAAATAAAAATAAATCAACCTTTGGCTGAGCAGCTTTACTCTACAGGGAACTACGATGCCATGTACTTTGCCGGAATAATTGCAGATCCAAAGGCGATGACTGAAGCGGATTTTGAGCGTTGGATCGATGCGGCTTATTTCTATATGCTGTCCGATTTTGTGGTTGCAGTAACGTTGGCAGAAACAGATATTGCACAAGAAGTGGCCGATAAATGGATCGCAAGCGGAGAAGAACTGAGAATGTCAGCGGGCTGGAGTTGTTACTGCTGGCTTATGGGGAATCGCGCGGACGGTGAATTTTCCATAACCAAAATTGCCAATATGCTTGAAAATGTGAAAAATACGATTCATGATTCTCCCGAACGAACGAAATACTCGATGAATAATTTTATTTATACAGTGGGGGTATCCTATTTGCCGCTCCATGATAAGTCGATCGAGATCGCAAAGGCAGTAGGACCGGTAGAAGTCAAACCGAACAAGAAAAAAAGCACTTTCCTGCTCGCTTCCGAACGTATTCAAAAGGCAGTAGATAAAGGGGGGATTGGTTTCAAACGAAAACATGTAAGATGTTAGAAGTAATGCTTAGGCATGAACTTCCTACATTGCCTGACATCATGGTTTATGTTAAGGTAGAAATACTAATGTGAAGGGGGTGAGGTAGGTGAATCACGAAATGGTCAACAACCGTATTAGCCAGCTGCCGATTGCTATGGCTGGCATTGTTCATGCATATTCCGCGAAGGGGATCAGTCTGTTCAATTACGATCATACGTTTGAACCATTCGCGAGAAGACGCCTACCTTAACCACAACGGATAGCTTTTTCATCCTAAGGGTCGCGGGCTTGTTGCCTCGGCTCTTTTTTTGTGCATTCAAGTTAGGGTCTTCATCCAATAGGAGGCTCTTGAAATGATAATAGTTAACGTTCAACAGATCAAAAAATACCATGCAGCAAACTTAGTTTTGGATGGGGTAACGCTTCAACTCCAGACCGGTGAGAAGGTCGGCCTGATCGGCCGCAACGGTAGTGGGAAATCAACTCTGCTCCGGTTAATCTCCGGCCATGAGCAGGCAGACGAGGGAATGCTAACCATCAAGAAGGGTTTGTCAATCGGTTATTTGCCGCAAATTCCTGCCGAGTTCGAGGAACTGAACGTATATGAGGTGCTTGCTTTCGGTTATCGGGAACTGATGGTCACCAAGCAGGAAATGTTGGTCATGGAGCAGCAGATGTCCAGCTCTGAGGCGACTGGCGATCCTGAAATGATGGAGCGGCTGCTCAAGACGTATGCGTTGGTTCAAGAGAGGTTTGAACAAGGCGGCGGTTATGAGATGGACACGGCCATTGATCAAGTGGCGAGTGGCTTGAGAATTGATCGAAGCAACGATCAGCGGAATTTTGGCAGCTTGTCCGGTGGAGAGAAGACACGTATTGTTCTGGCGTCCCAGTTGGTTGTCCGTCCAGACTTGCTGCTCTTGGATGAGCCGACGAATCACCTGGATCTCAAGGGAATAGAGTGGCTGGAGCAGTTTCTTCAGCGTTATGATGGCGCATGTGTCATCGTGTCGCATGACCGTTATTTTCTCGATGCCGTCGGTACGAAAATGATCGAACTGGAGGACGGGGAGGCTTATACGTATCTCACCAACTACAGCGGATATATGAAGGAGAAGGAAGAGCGTCTTCTGCAACAGTTCGCGCAGTTCCAAGAGCAGCAGAAGGTGATGAAAAAAATGAAAGAAACGATCCGTCAGTTGGAGGAATGGGGGCGGATTGGAGGAAATGGGAAGTTTTTCAAACGAGCAGCTTCGATTCGTAAAGCTTTGGAGAGAATGGAGGTAGTAAAGCGTCCCATCCTGGAGAAGAAAACGGCAGATTTCGAGCTGTCCCCTCTTGATCGTTCTGGTCGTAAGGTTGTCGCATTCGAAGGCGTGACGAAGCAATTTGGAGAACGTGTGATTTTGGATGGTGCAGAGGGAAACTTGCTATATGGCGAGAAGGTTGTGCTGTTGGGGGATAACGGATCGGGGAAAACGACGCTTTTCAAGCTGCTTCTGGGCATGATTGAGCCGGATGCAGGTAAGGTGGAGCAAGGGGCGCGTGTGGAAATCGGTTATTTGGCTCAGCAGGAGCCCGTGAGAGATAACAAGCTGACGGTACTAGAATATTTCCAGACCGAGGGACGTTTGGAGGAAGGCGAAGCGCGAAATGTGCTGGCCCAATATTTGTTCTATGGCGCTGACGTTTTCAAGCCGCTGCAAATGCTCTCCGGCGGCGAATGGTCCCGTTTGCGGTTAGCCTTGCTCGTGAGGCGCAAGCCGAACCTTCTGCTGCTGGATGAGCCGACGAATCATCTCGACATGGCTTCACGCGAAGCATTGGAGGAGGCACTGGAGGATTTTCCGGGAACGATACTGGCGATATCTCATGACCGATATTTTATTAATCGTCTGGCGAAGTGCGTATGGGAGCTGAAGCAGGGCAGGATTGTTAAGTATCTCGGAAATTATGATGATTATAAGGAGAAGTGTGGAGAACGGTCGTCGCAAGAGAGTATATCGGTAACTGGCGCATCGCGAATGACCGATGGAAAAACCTCCGCAGTGGGAGCGCCGAACAGAGTAAAGGCGGTTGAAAGCAGCGGTCTGGCGCGTACGAACGAGCGGAGACGTGAACAGTTGGAGCTTGAGATTGCTGTATGTGAAGCGGAACTAGCTCGTGCCGATGAAGACTTGCACCGTCTAGATCGTATTGGCGATACGGTCCAGCTTGAAGCAAGGTGGCGTGAGCGGGAAGAGCGGCAATCACAGCTTGATGCGCTTCTGGAATTGTGGATGGAACTTTCGAGTTGATTTATTGTTGAAGGTCAAGCGACTAACGTATTTGCTCCTAATGCTTATCAGGGTTATCCCGCAAGCTGTAGAGTATACGGCTTACGAGATAACCCTGTTTTATATCGCCCAAATCACCATAT
>NZ_JBFUIX010000119.1:0-12285 GCF_056401635.1 Paenibacillus sp. P4_E11
ATCAGTGGCGTACGCTAGCGCAGCGATCCAAACTTGATTCTGTCCTGCAAAATTTGAGTTCAATGGGACAAACACCGAAGTAGGCGATGAATACAAGGTACTTAATTATAATGGTCATGCTTATGTACCGATTCGCTTTGTAGCCGAAAATATGGGGGCAGCAATCGATTATGATCCTGAAACAGAAAAGATTTATGTTAAAAATGGAAACCTAGACATAGCAGATCCAGAGTATAATAGTATATCTGTTGGAAATTTAATACTAACTAAAGATGGGGAAAATACAAAAGTTACTTATCAATTGAAAATGGAGAATACGGGTAATGAAAAGAATATGATTGGAGCCAATTTATCCTTCTATAATGATAAAGCTGAAAAGATTGGTGAAGTTGTCATAACCGGGAATGATTTTGGTAATAAGACTCAAACTTTTGAAGCGATAGGTACAGGAGACTTTAGGGCATATTCAACTGTAAAACTACACATTGGTGCTGTGAATCATCACATTATCGGTGGAGGACCTAGAAGATAATCACAATACGCTAAGACCCACTAACGGGAACATAGTTGAATAGAAACCAGGACGAGGCTGCCGGCATAATCGGTAGCTTCAATTTGTTTGTGGGCGAGTGACGGATCAGCAATGGATATATGTTCTTGTCATCCGACAACTGAAGAAGGATGAAAAATGACTCGGAGAAAGGAAAAACTGCTGTTCGCCCCGAATATGTGTTCAAAATCTTTTTTTTGTGAATCATGATAGATTTGCTGAACTTTTTTCATCTATACAGTTCGAAATCCACATACAAGGAGACGATGACGATGAAACAAGTTCTGGAATGTCCCAAGCTGAGCTGGGGAGAGTGTTATTCCTCGCTCCCGCTATCCATTTACGGCGCAATTTCGTTTACGAGTAAGCGGTCGTATTCGCTCACAGACGTGCTCGTTCATACGACACACGCCTTCCGCACGAGCGTCAACAAGGACGTATACTTTACAGGTGCTTACGATCTGGATTGGATCACAGGGAGGGCGCTCCGCAATCTGGGYTTCGACTCCACGATCCTACAAGAGCGTCAGCTTGCGGAACTAACACCCGAGCTGCAACACCAGGCGATGATGGTCATCAGGGATTCCGTTGACAGTGGGATTCCGGTCATTGGCCATAACTTGGACAACTACGAATATGGGCTTATATACGGTTATGATGATGAACAGAAAGTGCTGCACATATGCGATATATCCGCCCGCAGCGGCAAGGAGCTCCCTTATGATCAACTTGGGAAGCGGCCCTTGCATGGAACGCCGATTCCGCCAGAGTTGACCTTGATCGCGTTGAAGGATCGGGACGAAGTCCCTTATGTTAGCGTTGACAGGCAGAGTGGGGGGCAAGACGACAGCTATCGGCTGACGTTGAATCATACGATCTTCTTCCTGATCGAACATCTGACTGATCAGGAGCCGATAGTGGGAGGGTTCGTGAACGGGTTGAACGCCTTCGATACGTGGAGCGAGGCGTTCCGGAACGGGAATGTTCACGCCATGGGCAACGCATACAATATTATGCTGTTCGCCAATGTCAGGAAGTTTGCTTTGCGGTTTCTGATCGATTCCAGCCAGCCGGATTTTTGGCGCGTACACGACATCCGATTGCAGCAGCTTATGGCTGAAGCGGCCGTTCGGTATACCGAATCGTATAACGGGTGGATCAAGCTCCGACATCGGTTTCCCTTCGATCAAGTCGGCCGGTCGGATCTTGCCAACTCAGCAGTTATTGAAGAGACGGTACGGGATTTACAGCAGATTAAGCGTGCAGAGAGCGGCGGACTCGAATTGTTCCAGCAGATGCATGGTTTGTTGAATGGCTGATATTTGTACCGATGAGAGGATCATTAAACTTGAGGACGGATGCCCATTTGCAAGAAGAATCACAGGATTCACTCGAAAGGATAAGGGAACCGGAGCTTGTAGAGATGGCCCGTAGCGGAGATCGCGAAGCGTTCGGTGAACTGGTGAGAAGGCATCGGGGTAAGGCGTTAGGCTGGGCGACCTCGATCGAGCATGATGTGTTCATGGCTGAGGATATAGTCCAGGATGCACTCATACGAGCATTTCTACATATGGCAACACTTCGGGATTCGGATCGATTCATTCCCTGGCTGAAGCAAATTGTGCGTAATCAGACGAATGCGAGAATTCGGAGCTTGGAACGACATGGTCGGGAGCGGWCATTTACACAAGTCACGGGCTCCACGACTTCCGCGGCCTGGGAGTCCGTTGATTGGAAGGACATCGACAGCATCCTGTTCCACTTGAGTTGCGCGGTATCTCAGTTCAGTCGAGAGCAGGATCCTTCAGTACAGCTGATGCGCAAAGAAACCGTGGATGGAATCCGTGTGTTGTTGCGGTGCTTGAGTGCGCGTGAGCGCGACATCTTCGAGGCTTATTTCTTTCGTCAGTTACAACCGGATGAGATTGCTTCGTTATTCAACACATCGACGGCTAACGTCTACAATTTCTTGTCAAGATCGCGGCGGAAAGTGCAAAGCGAACGAATACGTGTATATTTTCAAGACTACGCCAAGAGACGAACCGAAGCAGGATTGTCGAAGAAGAAAATCCTCACGCGGCCTTTTGGATAGCTAATTGGAGGCTGATGATAGAATGGAGCTTGTATCGGATCGTGGACCATTAACTTGGACGCAAGCTGCACAGACTGTATTCGGCTTACTGCCGTATACAGACAAGAAAGATATGTATTCATTGACCGATGTGATGGGATTGTCCAGTCATGCATTCCGCATAACGATTCATCGGGAAACGGTAAGCCCTGCTGGACCCACCGTGTACTCACCGTATGAACTGATGGGGGTACCGCTTGAACTGATGGGATTCAAGGTGAAGCAAATTTACGTGCCCGTTCCAGCTACGCCCGAGCAGTTGGAGACATATATTGCGTTTGTACAAGAAAGTATCGATCGTGGGATGCCGGTTACCGGCTGGGATATGTTCGTGCCTGAATTCGGCATCATATACGGTTACGATAATGAGAAGCAACAATTGTCGGTGTGGGATGTGGAAAAGAATGGCACGATAGCTTACGATCAATTGAACCAACGTCGGTACGGTTGTCTGCATTCGTTATCCATAACGGAATCTCACCCGGTGGAACCGTTGCCGATGTTACTGCAAGCTCTTCAGCGGAACTTGGAATTCTGCCGTGGCGTGAGACAAAAACCGGATGATGACTTCCGACACGGACTGGAAGGGTATGAAGCCTGGATTCTGGCCTTCTCCACGAGGACGGTCCATATTCCCGGCAATGCGTATAACTTGGCTGTCGTTGCGGATGCGCGCCAGTTCGCAGTTGCTTTCTTCCGTGGTTTCGTAGCGAGATGGCTGCAAGGGACACTACTGGCAGAAGGACTAGCGGGTCTTGCAGATCAGGCGGCTGCACATTATTCGCAAGTGGCGGAAGCGCTTAGTCTGATGCGAGAGCGCTTTCCGTTCCCGCACGGAGGAGAACCGAACGATCCGCTGGAAGCGGAATTCGCTATCCGTCAGCTTCGAACTGCGCTCGAAGCAGAGCGTGAAGGAGTTGCTGTGATGGAGCAGATGGTGCACATCTTGTCAGACTACTTGAATGGTTGAAAATATTTTATTATCATCACGATAGATTTGCTTGCTGAGCGGCATTAGACATTGTAGGGAGCGAGAGGAGCTTAGCAGGTGCATAATTCAACGGTAAGCGATGCAAGCAGCGTGTATCGGAACGGAGTGGGTGAGCGAGGTCAATATCGCAACGATTACGATGAAGAATGGGCTGACAGCGGGCTAGAGCAGCTAAGTGAAGAGAGCTTGACTGACATGGCCCGAGACGGCGACCGTCAGGCGTTTGGGGAGTTGGTGCGCCGCAGCCGTTCCAAGATGTATTCGTGGGCACGGTCACTGACGCACGACCATCACTTGGCGGAAGATGTCGTACAAGAAGCGCTAGTCCGTGCTTTCCTTCACGTGGGGCAGCTCATGGAGCATAGCCGATTCACACCTTGGCTTGCGCGAATCGTTCGCAATCAAGCGTATATGAAGCTGCGCCGTGGTGGACCCTTCGCGAGAGAAAGGCCGTTCACCGGGCTCGAGACCGGGAAGAGCGGCCAATCGCAGCGAGCCTCGTCCACGTCGTACAAGAGTGGATCGGGTAGAGGCGCAGAGGAGTGGCGAGATATTGACCGAGTACTCTTCCATCTCAGCCAACACTTGGATGAAACTTCGCGTCAACAACACGATCCTGTTGCCGCTCTCTTGCGCAAAGAACTGGTTGAAGGAATCCGGCAGTTATTCGCTTGCCTCAGTTCCAGGGAGAAGCAAATATTCGAGGCACATTTCTTCCAGTATGTTACGCCGCAAGAGATCGCTATCTTGCTGGACACATCTGTAGCTAACGTCTACAACAGCATCTCCCGGGCCCGTGGCAAGCTTCAGCGTGAACGGTTGCGGTTGCACATTAGCATGTACGTGAAGCAGCGGCGTACTACCGGTAAGCCGAAAGCCAAACTCCTCGCACCTCCAATCCTATACAACCCGAAGGAGTGTTAACAATGCCTAACCGCTCGGATTACACTAAGCAATATCAGAATACGAATGTAACGGATATGGGCTCTATTTATTCCATATTGCAATATACGGATCTGAAGGACCTCTCCATGGTAGAGGTGGCGGGCTATACAGGCAATGCCTTCCGGATTATTATCGACCGCGAGCGGGTGAACATCGCCAGTTATTCAGCATATGAATGGCCGCTCCATCATGAAGAGCAGTTCGCGAATCTGGGTGTCAGCATTCGAATCGAAGGCGGACCTACTGAAATTCCACCGACCCCGGAGGAGCTGGAACGCGCGCTGGAGATGATCCAGTGGAGTCTTGATCGCGGCATTCCGCTTCTATCGTGGGATTTGTTCGTTCCTGAATTCGGTGTCATCTATGGCTATGACGACGATACCCGCACCCTGCGCTGCCGTGACATCACGAAAGACGGGGAGCTGCCTTATGAGAAGCTCGGGCGCGGTCAGGTGCATGAGCTCTACGTTGTGGCTATAACCGATGTACGTCGTGTCGATAAGCGCAAGATGCTGCATGGTGCTCTCCGAATTGCGGTTCGACATGCGCGTGAGCAAGGCTACAAGCGGGAGGATTCGAACTACCGTAACGGCTTGGCTGGCTTCGATGCATGGATCGAAGCGTTCCAGGGAGGCCATGTCGAGGTGTTCAGCAACACGTTGCACGGGATGTACAACTTCGACMAACGGGTGTTCGCCGCAGAATTTCTGAAGCGTGTCTCGTCCGAACTGCTAGAGGAAGCGGCCACGAATCTGGACACGAGTCTCGGACAGCTCGCTGGTCAAGCTGCTGTTCATTATGATCAGGTAGCGGATCAGTTGAATGAATTCGTAACCTTGTTCCCTTTCCCGAAGGGTGGGGACCCGAACGATCCCGAACAGGCCGCAGCAGCAATCGAGCTATTACGTATATGCAGAGCCGAAGAGGAGAAAGGCGTCGTGCTGCTGGAGCAAATGCTACGGTTATTAGACGAAGCGTAACGATGTACGAACTAAGCCCGAACCAATTCTCTATCGTATTACCCATGTTGCTGTCGCATACGCATAAGGCTGTGTATGCCTACTCTGTCATTGAGCGTAACCAGCGGGGACGAATCTTCGTCAATAAGGCGTCTGAACCGACAGCGGCATTGATTACGAGCTGTGGCGGGTTTTATTGCCTGCTCGGATCGGAACGGGACGACAGGTTCAAGGAGTCGGTTCTTGCATTTATGAACGAGGTCAGCAACCATATCGGCTTTTTTGCACTAGCCCTTTTCACGGATGGATGGGAAGCGGAGCTGGACAAGTCCACAATACATAATTCGAAGAAAATAACCCGCTCCTTTCCAACGAGTATCGAACCCGTTTTTACCCGTATTATCAATATGTATGGGATTCAGACGAACATTTCATGGAACGTGGGATAGGGCATTTTATCACCAAAGGGAACGAGATCATCAGCGTGTGTACTTCACCCTATGTGGGAGGTGGGTATGCTGAGATCGATATTATTACGATTGAATCATACAAGAGAATGGGTTTGGCTACTCAGACAGGGGTCCGCTTCATTAAGGAATGTGTGGAAAAGAACCTGATCCCGAACTGGTGCTGTCATGCCGATAACGTGGAATCCAATCAACTTGCTCACAAACTCGGATTCGACAAAGTTGCCGACCACCCTATGTACTGGTACCATAAGGAATAGATGAGGAGAAGTGCTGAGCGGGATTTCAGCGCTTCTTCTTCTACTAGCAAGTAAGCAGTACTAGTATGTAATCGAATAGCTGGCTGGTGTGCTATAATGGCTTGACTGGAATCAAATGGAGGGGACGAAGCGTTGCGTTATAAGACGTTGTACATGCTAGCAAGCTATACAGCCGTTATCGGTATCCTGTTGGTTTGGAAACAACCGATGCTCCAATGGATACAGGAGTCAGGCCGTACGCCGCTGATCATCGTTTTCCTGTGCGCCGTACTGTTAGCTCTCGTTCCCTTTATTCCGTTCGGTATCGTAAGTGCTGTATTGGGGGCCAAATATGGATTCATTAGCGGGGGGTTCCTCAGTCTAACGGCCTCGTCACTGGCGGCTTGCTTGATGTATGTGTTCTTCCGCTATGTCGGGGTTCAGTGGGGTATAAGAATCCTACATAAATCCGACAAGCTTCGGCAATGGGATAGCTTGATCCGTCGGCATTGGTTCTGGTCCGTTCTCGTGGCAAGGATGATCCCGATCATGCCCGCCATTATTACGAACAGCTATGCAGGGGTGTTCAACATGGCCTTTAAACCTTTTGTACTAGCGACATTCATAGGCAAAATTCCTGTCATGGTGGTGTTCGCCTTTGTGGGGRAGAACATAGCAGACGGATCGGGACAATGGATCAGCGCTTTAGTCTTGTATGGATGCTTTCTGGCTGTTGTTTACGGAGGTTACAAACTATATACGTTGAAATAGACACACCCCGGGATGTTCTACATTTCATCCCGGGGTGTGTTTTTCTACTTCACATCCACAACAATGCTCTCCACCAACCGATCATTCACGAAAGGAAGCAGCCTCCATCGTCCTTTCTCCGGCAATGTCATCATCGACACTGCGTTTCGATCAGCTCCGTTAATCGACGAGCCCAATGAAGGGCTTGAGAACACGTCGATCAGTTTGTCGTCGCCTTGTTTGACGGCTTTCACAACGAACTTGCCATCCAAGTCTTTCGTTGCGCCCCAGAAATGCCACATGTACTTGTTGGGTTTACCTGCGATAAACCCCGCATCGATGAAACCAACCTTCTTCTCAATGCCATGCATCTCGTACGATCCGGAATGAAACATCGGGCTCACCTCCCAGGAAGGCTCACTGACCAGGGCTTCCACGCTCGCGTAATCCTGATCGTCGACTCGAACCGTGAACCGCCAATGACCGCTGATAGGGAGAGCAAATCGCGGCGTGTACCGTTCCAGTCCCTGGTATCCGGGGGATGGATCGGTTATTTCGACGGGAGCTACAGCTGTAACTCGTTGTCCTGTTTGAATATGCACCGCATCGATGGAAAGCTGCTTCCTACGAAATTGTTCGAACGGTGCGGTGAAATGAAACAAGTACCCGAACGGTTTGCCGGCTGTCAGTTCCGGATCGGGGGAGATGGAGAGCACTAGCTTGCCATTCTCAACATATTCGCGTTGTACTTTCGTATCCGGTGGAGGTTCTGTGGCAAGAGAAGCAGTGGGAGCAGGAGCCCCGCCTGAAGGGGATTCGAGCCACGCCTTCGGCAGCATAACAATGCCCATTAGCAGCACGATGCCGAGCAAGGCAGATGCTGTCACCAAGACGAAACCTTTTTTTGATGTTCCTGCGGTCACCTGATTCATGACCTTGCGCTGGTGTTCCTTTGTGAACCGGGATTTGATGAATGGGGACGGTTTCAAAGAATCGGCCCATTGCGGTCTTTGGGTTGGCATGCGAYCACTCTCCATTCTGTGCCTTTTCCAGCAGAGCTGACAATTTGTTCTTCGCCCGGTAAGAACGGGACTTGACGGTTCCTTCAGATATTTGCAGGAGCTGTGCCATTTCCTTAATCGACAATCCGTAGTGGTAGTCCAGGATAACGATTTCGCGGAATTTGCGTGGCAGCTGCATCACCTTCGTCCAGATGGAACGGCTTTCCAATCGATCGAATACCACTTGTTCAGCGGATGGGGCTTGCTCACGTGGGAATATCGTTTCCAGCAGCGTTACTTTTCGAATAAAGGCACTCTTCGTATAGTTCAACGACTTGTTCCGTGTAATCGTCAGCAACCAGCTCTTCACTGTGCAATCTTTACGGAAGGAGTACAGTCGAGTGTAGGCGATTAGAAATACATCCTGGCATATATCGTCTGCCGCATCAGGACGGCGGGTCAGGAAGAAGGCGAAGTTCCATACGTCATCCCCGTAAGTAGCCATCAGATCGCGCAACACTTCATCTCTGTCAAAGCCCGGCGCCAAGTATGTCAAGTAGTGTGGTTCGGATTCCAACATCAATCACCTCTACTAATAAGACCATCGAACGTTGAAAAAGTTCCCTAATTCTAAAAATGATTGTGGGGCAGTCTGTTTGTTGCTCCTTCGACGGCTGCGGTCCTGAAGTATACAGGCTGACGGAATAGGAGAAGATGTTCCTAACTTGTTGACTGTGGGAGGGAATCATCATGCATGCTGCTCAACTTATTCGTGATCCGAAACAAAGGAAATTGCTGCTTAGTGCAGGGATCAGCTGGCTGTTCGATGCGATGGATGTGGGACTAATCTCCTTCATCGTGGCCGCATTAGCTGTAGAATGGGGGCTGGGCGCTCAGCAGATCGGGCTCGTCACCGCGATCAACTCGATCGGCATGGCCGTTGGAGCTGCAGTCGCGGGTGCACTCGCAGATCGTTATGGCCGACGGGCCATTCTCCTATGGACACTGCTCTTATTCTCCGTCGCGAGCGGGCTATCCGCATTGGTTACTAGTTTCGTCGTCCTCTGTCTCTTGCGGTTCATTGCAGGGGTAGGTTTGGGCGGGGAGCTTCCTGTCGCTACAACACTAGTCTCCGAGTCTATCCCTACCCAGGATAGAGGGCGAGCCGTAGTACTGCTGGAAAGCTTCTGGGCGGTGGGATGGATTGTGTCTGCACTCATCGCTTACTTCGTCATACCGGATTATGGTTGGCGCATGGCGTTTGCGATCGGAGCGCTCCCGTCTGTGTATGCCCTTTACTTAAGACGGGCCATTCAGGACCCGCCCCGATATACAAGTCAGCAAGGGAGGAAATTGTCGATTCAGGAACGTGTAGCGTCGATCTGGTCGGAGAAGTATCGGCAATCGACGATCACCCTATGGATCTTATGGTTCACCGTCGTCTTTTCATATTACGGGATGTTCCTGTGGCTGCCGACCGTTATGGTTATGAAGGGATTTGGCCTTGTCAAAAGCTTTCAATACATTCTGATCATCACGTTTGCCCAACTGCCGGGTTACTTCACCGCTGCTTATTTCATAGAGAAATTCGGCCGGAAGTTCGTATTAGTTACGTACTTACTATGTACTGCTTTATGTGCGATCTGGTTCGGTAATGCCGATTCGGAAGGGATGCTGATCGCGGCCGGCATGTGCCTGTCGTTCTTCAACCTTGGCGCTTGGGGAGCGATGTATGCTTATACACCAGAGCTGTACCCGACCGTCGTGCGGTCTACGGGTGTCGGCTTCGCCGCTTCATTCGGCCGTGTTGGCGGTGTGATCGGTCCGTATCTAGTTGGAGTATTGGTTGCGCATAAGATTGATATTAGCGTCATCTTTATCGTGTTTTTCGTTGCGATTGTGATTGGAGCTTTAGTCGTGTTGTTCTTTGGCCGGGAAACCAAGGAAATGGAGATGGAATAATCGAGCTGAAATATTGTAGAATGATTACTGAAGGCTGCGTATCCTTTTACAGGCTTCATTCGTTTATTTATGGAAGAAGACTGCTAGTAAAGGAGAGTGCGCGATGACCACAGCCGATTCGAGAAATAACTTCATGACGGAGCCGAGTGTGATGCATCTGGAGCAGCTACAGGCGGTTGTGAACCGCTATTGCCTAGCGATCACGGGATCCCATTGGGAAGCCGACGATCTGGCACAGAATACGTGGCTTAAAGCAATCGGAACTTTACGGGGGCCTGGACATCGTAATCCGGAAGCCTTGTTGCTGCGCATTGCCAAAAATACTTGGATCGACCATAATCGCAGAAAAGCGACTCTGACCCGTATACAGAACTTGGATCAACCGGAGATTGCCCGGCAAGACGTTACCACCATGGAGCTGGAAGCTGTATTCCATGCTTTGATCCAACATTTGTCTCCAATGCAGAGAACCGTATTTCTGCTGCGAGACTTGTTCGATTATTCGATTGCTGAAACAGCCGAGACGCTTGGTATGACGCAAGGCGCAGTCAAGGCTGCTCACCATCGGGCCCGACACGCCCTTGAAGCTGTCAGGGCAGCGATCAGGGCTAACTCACTAGCGCAGCCTGAAGCCGAAGACCTGAAGCAGCTTCTTCATGCATTGGCGTCTGCTTATGAGGCTGGAGACATTTCGACACTTGTGCAGCTTGCTTCACGTGGAGTGATGGAGCCTACGGTTGCGATCGGGATGGTGCAAAACCACATGTTCCGCAAAACTTCGTCCGTCCAAACAATACACACCAAGCAAGCTAATTCGCCTGGGTTTCGTATGGCTGCATGAGGAATTTGATACATTTGTATACAGCTCTTTTCCTCGTGAGAGGGGAAGAGAGAAGAGTAAGGGCGGCCGTGTAAGCCGCTCTTTATTTTTTAATGAGTTTAGGTCGAGTTGTAAAAATGTGGGACAGGAGTAGAAACAAGTAGTAAAATATGGGTAAGGAGTTGGCGTGATTATTCCGTCGAACTAGTACGCCCTTCCACCGTAAATTACAAAGTGCTGGACAACGATGAAGAGAAGTCGGTGAGTATTCAAAAAGGGCTTGGTAGCTGTAATTTGGTTTTTTTAGGACGACGTTTAAGTAAGGGCAATAAATCGAGATTCTTTCTTATAGGGGAACAAGAAGAACCGACAAGCGGACTGTCGGTTCTTTGCCATGTTATTGTCATCTCACGTGAATCATTTCAGACTTCAGATTACAGAGTCGTGATGACTTCGTCGATAATGCCATACGCTCGTGCTTCCTCGGCTGACAAGAAGTAGTCACGATCCATGTCTATCTCGACCTTGTCCAGCGGTTGTCCCGTACGTTCCGCTGTAATCCGATTCAACCGTTCGCGGGTGTCGATAATCCGCTTAGCGCTGATGGCAATATCGCTGGCTTGCCCTTGTGCGCCACCGTGTGGCTGATGAATCATAATCTCACTGTTCGGTAGTGCGAATCGCTTTCCAGGTGCTCCGGCGAGAAGAAGGATGGCGGCGAAGGAAGCGGCGAATCCTGTACAGATCGTATGCACAGGTGGCTTCACGAACTGCATCGTATCGTAGATCGCGAACCCGGCTGTAGTAGAACCTCCGGGGCTGTTGATGTACATATAAATTTCCTTCTCCGAATTTTCTGCGGTCAGGAACAGCAGCTGGGCGACGATGCTGTTGGCAACTTGATCGTCAATCGCAGATCCCAGAAATACGATCCGATCCTTCAATAAGCGGGAGTAAATATCGTAAGATCTTTCCCCGCGCGACGTTTGTTCAACTACATAAGGAACGTATACGCTCATCTTATGGCCTCCATTTCGTTGTCGGTAGACAATTAGATTGGGTAGTTCACTTCGTAAACGAGTGAGGGGAGCCGTAAGATACGATTTTGCGATGTTTATTGTTAAGGCAAGTGACGTTCATTGGAAATGCCAATTATCACGTTACAATTGGCGAAGCGGATAGGTAAGGAATAGGTTTCATGAATATTAGTTAGTCTTGTTTGGTTAACCAACAACTTGGCTGACAGCTTATTGATATCATGACATAATTCAGTCAATCGAATAACCCGAAAGCATCGGGACAGTCACTCCATGAGGGTGCTGTCCCTTTTTGTATTGATATTTGACTACGGATGTCTCTTTATTTCTAAAATTTCTTAGATTTATTTGAGCAATAGGAGCGAATATATTGCAGGGATATTATGGGGTTTATTGAATTAAACAGAGGGGGCTAATCCAATTGATCTTTATC
>NZ_JBFUIX010000120.1:0-12005 GCF_056401635.1 Paenibacillus sp. P4_E11
TATTACCACAGCATCCATGTTGGGATTTTTTAGAAACTCATCGATCGAGGTAGTAGCCGGTAGATCTCCCAGTTCACATGGCAATTAAGTCCTGCGTTTATCGGATGATGACCGCCATTCTTCGTCACTTTGATAAAGAAGACTTTACCGCAAAAACGAGAGTGCTTCAGTAGCTATTCATAACTTAGCCTCCATCCGACCCGTGTTGGATTATATTGAAGAGCATTACGCTGAATCTATTTACTTGACTGATTTGTGCCGGCTTGCGAGTATGAGTCCTTACCACTTCAGTCGGACCTTTAAAAAACAGATCGGCATGACCATACCGGGTTACATCAACTTAACGCGAATCAATATGGCCAAAAAAATGTTGATTGACAGCGATTTATCCATAACCGAAACTGCTGAAAAAGTTGGCTTCTGCAACACTCATTATTTCGGAAAAGTCTTCAAGACTACCACTGGGGTTAATCCTTTACATTTTCGGAATGATATTATCAAGCAGGTATTGACCTGAATCTAATGCAAAAGATGAATTACCTTGAAAATTATTCCAGCCCTACAGGCCAAGTAGCTTAAACTGCTCAGTCAGGGCCATGATTTCCATCTCCTTGTCGATCCTCGAATACCCTTTGYCCCCTTTCTCGCCATAAAAAATGCACCCCTTAGAATAAATATTGGATTTACCCAAGGGTTTTTCCAATATTTATTCTAAGGGGTGCATCAACCAACGCACCGCGCCATGATCCGTTGTGACGATGATTRAGCTATCCTCCAACAGCCATGCATCACAGATAGCGTCTACGTCATAGTTATATCCACTCCTTTCGCATTTCCCCTCCCGCTTAACCTAAATCCGGTACATCCGTCAGCTCGATGACTGGATTCTCCGTATAATGTAATTCAAATACGATAATTTCATTAAGACCTTGACGCAGTAATGGAGCTGGTACATATAACGTACGTTGTGGCCCTTTCTCCCAGTAACGACCTAAGTTAAAGCCGTTAATCCAAACAACCCCCTTCGACCATCCATCTAGGCGAATAAAGGTATCGCCCTTCTCATCCACTGTAAATTCGCCTTTATAAAAGGTCGGGCGATCATCTCTTTCCTTCGACTCCGATATGCGCTCGAAAGGGATGGATGATGTCTGTTCCAAAGGTAACAGATAGATCGTCCAATTAAATAAAAATTGATTGTTCAATCTTACCCCTTCTGTAATCCCTTTATAATCTTTCAGCTTGGGGCCATAGTTAACGCGGCCCATGTTCTCTACCAGGATATCCAGCTTCGCGCCTCCTGCTGGTATGTCCAGAGCTAGTGGACGCGGGTCCCAACGTTCCACCGTGCCTTGGTAAACACCGTCCAAAAATACCTGCGCACGGTCATGTACTTCCTGAAGGTTGAGTTTCACACCTGAACGCGGCCCAGACACCTTCGTGGAATAAACGATAAAGCCATAGTTTTGACCCAGCTTTTCCATCGGCTCTGGGAAAACACGCTCAACTGGGTTAGAAAGCAGGGGCAGCTGCGTCAGCAAATCTGCCTGTTCCGTCATGGCAATGTGACCATAGCTTTTTTTTGCAATAGGAGCAGGCCATTGAGGGAATTCTTTCTCTTCAATACCTTGATATTTAGCAATCACGCTGCGTACAGCTCTGAACTTCTCTGTTTCGTCCCCACATTCAGACAGTGGCGAATCATAGTCATAACTCGTAATCGTCGCTTCATATTTTTCCTGATAATTCGCCCCGTTGTAAAAACCAAAGTTCGTCCCGCCGTGGAACATATAAAAATTAACCGATGCTCCAGCTCGCAGCATACGATCAAATACATCCGCTACATCGGCCGCATCTCGTGTATGGTGTGGCTTCAACCAGTGGTCAAACCAACCATTCCAATACTCCATGCAAACGAGGGGCTCATCCTTACGATACTCTCGGAACTTTGCAAAAGACTCCTCAGGCTTCGAGCCGAAGTTAACGGTAGCCAGTGTACCCGGTATGGTACCCCCTTGCAACCTGTCATCAGGACCATCGGATGTGAAAAGCAATACGTCGATACCGCGATTAATCAGCCCGTCTCTCAAATAAGTCAAATAAGTCAAATAAGTCGTATCGTTACCATAGCTGCCATATTCATTTTCAATTTGCACGGCGATAATTGGTCCGCCATTCGTACTCAACAACGCACTAAGCCGTGGAATCAATGTATCGTAATAACGATCCACTTTGTCCAAATAAGACTGATCCATGCAACGAAGCCGCATATCCGAGTATTGGAGCAACCAAGCTGGAAATCCGCCAAACTCCCATTCGGCACATATATAAGGACTCGGCCTAACGATCACATGCAAACCTAAATCACCCGCAAGTTTGATGAAATGTTCCACATCCGCAATGCCGTCAAAGTTAAATACATTCTCCTGTGGTTCATGTAAATTCCATGGGATATAGGTCTCCACCGTATTAAATCCACAAGCTTTAAGCTTCTGCAGTCGGTCTTCCCAATACTCAGGCACGACACGAAAATAATGAATCGCTCCTGCTATAATTTGAAGAGGTTTTCCATCGAATTGAAACTGTGCATCTTTCACTTGTAAATTCGCCAAGTTAATCCCTCCGAGTTAGAACTATAGTAAGTTTCTACTCTTATCATCGCTGAAAATGCACCCTATACTCAATCTCCAAAATGGGCATCTTCTATACCAAATGTGCCAATTCGATGATATGATGGGAATAACGTTAGAAAAAAATCGGAGGGTACTGCGCATGGACGATTCATACCGTTTCCCGAATATGGTCAACACCCTCCAGGTTGTTGGATGCCATTTTGGCTTACAGCCTCCAGGGTGACATTACCCGCGTCATCATCATCATCTATTCGAGCTGCTTTGCTGCTTAGAAGGTGAAGTCGTTCAAGAAATGAATCGTGAGTCAATCACGATGCGAGAAGGTGACTGGCTGCTCATAAAGTCAGGAGTCAGGCATCAGTCATCGAACTTAGCGACATCGCATTATGGTTATTTTAATGTCCACTTTGATCTGGATGATGTCGAGATTCGCAGCATGCTTGCCGCCACTCCTTATCGTCATATAACTCATAACGAAGCCAATCGAAGTAAGCTGCGGTTCTACGTAAGCGAGCTGGAAGCGATCATTCAGCGTAATCGTGACATAGAGGAGCCCACAGATGAACAGCAGCTTAACCTCCACTTTGAGGATAAGCTGCTGCTCCAATCATATACGCTGCTAATTATTCATGACGTATTGGCTTTGCTGCGGGAGAGCCCTGCTTCACAAACGAAAACCACAACATCGGGCAAAGACGCTTCGCTATTTGCAGCTGATGTCGCGCACGTCATCGAAGAGAAGCTGTTGCACAGTCTTTGCGAAGAAACCTCTGTGGCAAGTGTCGCCAAAGAACTCAACTTAAGCCGCAGTCAGTGCAGCAAGCTTTTTTCCAAGGTGTACGGCCTATCCCCTAAACAATATGTCAGCCGACAAAAACTCAACCTAGCCAAAGAGCTGCTTGTCACGACAAACCTGCCGATGGCCGATGTTGCGGAGCGGCTTGGTTTTCACTCGGCAAGCCATTTCTCCAGGCAATTCCGCCGCTGGACCGGTCAGTCTCCCAGCGATTTCAAACCGAGACATCAATCGGTGCAGTCGTCGAAGTGATAGAGGGGGGATCTTCGTATTAGATTGGTACACGCCCCTCGTTACTCGCTTATGAACACTTCGATGCCTAGAGCTTCAACCCTGTCGATCCATTCCTTGGGACAGCCTTGATCGGTAATCAGCATGGAGATTTCCTCAAGTTTCGATACTCTAGCAAACGTCGACATGCCGAATTTGGAATGATCTGCGACCAGTATCGCTTCCTCAGCCCGCTGCATCATTTTCCGCGATATAATCGCTTCAGCCAAGTGAAAGTCAGTCATACCGTCCGCCAAAGAAATGCCTCCAACGGAGATAAATGCTTTGTTCACTTTAAATTGATCCAGAAGCTGATCCGTCAAGGAGCCCGTTGCCGCTTGATATTCCACATTAATCCCCCCGCCCACGAAAATGATTTTACCTTTGAACATTTTCATCGCCAGCGTCAGGACCGGAACCGAATGGGTGATTAATGTCAGATTGGTGTGGTCCTTCAAATGAGGTAAAATTTCAATCGTCGTAGTGCCATTATCTAGCATAATACCGTCGTTGACCAATGAGGCAGCCAGCTTACCGATGGCTACTTTCTCTGCCTTCATCATTTGCGTACGTTTGAGAAGCGGAAGCTTCGCGAGCTACAGGATAAGCTATATGCTTCCAAGACGAACGGTGTGCTCATTCTGTTCCAAGGCATGGACTGCAGCGGCAAGGACGGTGTCATCAAGAAGGTGCTGTCCAACCTGAATCCGCAAGGCTTTCGAGCGGAGAGCTTTAAGAAGCCGACCCCCGTTGAGTCCTCCCAAGATATAGAACGTATAATTGGTATCAATGAGGATTTAAAAGATGAGATCTGTGTAATGCAGGAATCATTTTGATTGCCGGTGCACTTTTAACGCCGTCAGATCTTCCAGGTAAAAGGATACATCGAAAAGAGCCTGCTAATTTCGCTTCATTTAGGAGGGAACTCAATGATAATAGGTGTAGTCACTGATGCCCGTTTCCAGAGCGGGAACGACGTCGGTGCGGATCGAGTTGCCGATCATCCACGTTTTGTCCCGGTTGAATCTCTGCTTCGTCAGAATCGATTCCAGCACATCCGTTGTTTTATGCGCGGAAATGAATAAACGATCTCCGAAAAAAGCGTCCAAGCCCATCCGCATCACTTTGCTCGTCTGAATGTTCTGCTCCCCGCCTGTGTATAGAAACAGCTCGTGGCCTTGGTCACTCAAGCTTCCTAACGTTTCCTTCATATTCGGGTAAGGCTCGATGTTCGGAAACTCGTATACGCTGTTTCCGAGAGCGATCAGCTGTTTCTATTCTTCTTCGCTTGTTTCCCGACCCGTCATGGCCGAATAATGCTCATAGGTGTTCACGAGCGAGTGGGGGAAATGACCAGCGGCAAAGCCGAGCTTGTGCACGCCGACAAAGTCGAACTCGTACTGCTTGCGCTTCACTTCTTCGGCAGTCATGTTATAGCTATTGAACCACGTTGTCCTGAGATCGGCGAATTGATCGAGTACCTCATCGAAATATTTGTTGCAATGGATGAGCGTATCGTCCAGGTCGAATAAAATAGTTTGCTTGATCATGGCGAATTCGCCTCCTCGTGTTGAAAATCGATTGCGAGTATAACTTATTGTACCACGATTGGCGGGCTATCCTCACAAAGATTTCGTCAAAACCCGGGTTATCGGCATACATTTGCACAACAACATGAAACTGGGCGATGCCAATTGACAATCTGGGTCAACGATATTCGGGAAGCGGTATGATATGATCATTTTGTAAGCGCTATCAGACTCGAGGGGAAGTGAAGTATGGAACGAGAAGATCTCGTTACGAAGCCTGCAGTGGGAGTTGGCGGTATAAATCCGGACAACAAAGTGGAAGAGGCCCCAGTCGGTCGACGTTCGATCACCCGGAGGGGGCTGTTGGCCTCGATAGGTTTGGCCGGGACGGCTTTTGCGGCGAGTGCGGTTCTGAACAACGGGTGGGCTGCCGGAGAAGGGGTAACCGGTCACGTTTACGGTAAAGGAAACGCTATTACCAATACCGTGCAGGAATTGGCGGTCATCCGGACGACGATCGGGGATCTGAGAGCGATGTCCTCCGCTGTTCCTGACGCAGAGCTTTATTACGTGACCGATCGGGGTCAAGAAGGACCGTTCTATTACGATGCCGCTGACACCGTTTCGGCCGATAATACGGGAACGGTATTGGTTTCGGCTTCCGGAGCGAGATGGAAACGTATATTTGACGGGACGGTAAACGTAAAGTGGTTCGGAGCCAAAGGCGACCGTATATCGGACGATACGGGAAGCATTCAGGCTGCTCTCGAGGCTTTGCCCTTTCAGCAGTCGGGTGATTCCGTGCCTTACGGCGCTTCGCGGGTATATATTCCTCGAGGCGTGTACCGCATCGCTTCACCGCTGTTCATTCGGAACCACGGCACCGTCGTATGCGGCGACGGCTGCGGCGTTACCGTGCTCGCTTGCGACGCCGGGTTCGCTGCGGACTCCGGGCAATACGCGCTCGGGAAATGGGCGATCATCGCGGAGCCTGGCTACTTCGCGGCGGTATGGCCGCGAGATGCGATGTACAACGTGGGAATTAAAGAGTTGACGCTGGATCTGAACAATATGGCCGACGTTCGGGGCATCTTGTACCGCGGGGCCCGCAATGCATGTTACATTCGCGACGTTCAATTCAGTAAATTCGCAAGCACATGCGTATCGATCGGCAAATCGGACGTGCAGTTTCATGCAGTCAGTCAAGGCGTATACGTCGAGAACTGCTATGCCATCAGCGATGGCAACTCCGGAGCAGGAGCGGCGACAAAGCCGGTTCATGCCGCCGTGTACGAGATAACGGCCGGAAACGAGAACGTATTTGTCAATTGCATGGTTGCTCCTGGCAAGAACAACAGTACCGGGGCGGGTATTCATATCGGCAATGGAACCTATTTGTGCGGCGGAAACAAGGTGATCGCCTGCTCGATTGCCAACTTCAAGGGCGTGGACATCACAGTCCAATCCCCCTCGGGCTTTACGCCGGGGGAAACCGTTACGAATGCGCTCGGTTTTACTGCCAAAGTCAATGCTGTCGAAGGCGGCGTGCTGAAATGTACGGTGCTGAACTCGAGCAAATATATTCCGGAAATCGGGCAATCCGTCACCGGTCAAACAAGCGGCGCCTCGTCGCAAGTTGTCTCGTTCGCGATCGGCCGCGCCATCCATTTGGACAACAGCTGGAATACGACGGTCGACTGCAACTCGGCACTGGAAAACAGTGCGGTCGGTGTAAGGCTCGATGCCGCAGCAACGAACAATGTAATGTCCTGCCGCGAAAATTTCGTCGATCATGCCAGAAATTTTGCAGAGACCGTATCATGCGCCGTATGGCTTGACCGTGCGGCATTCAATAAGATTCAGATGCCGACTTACGTATCTCCGATCTATGTCTCTGCGAGCAGTATTAATGGAACTATCAACTTCGTCTCGTCGGAAGCGGCCGTTCCGCGGTTGATCAACCGTTCCGGGTCAACCGCCGCTATCGGCATGACAGAGTTCGGCCTGAAGCTGTATGGTAACCGAGATGCGAAGGCAACTATCCAGTTTCCGCACTGCAAAATCCAGGGCGATGCATTCGGGGGCGATTTTCAGACGACGAAGCGTTGGAACTTTCGCGACCGCAACGACAAGGTACGCATTCAGATCGAAGACAGCGCGACGCCTTCCGTCCTGATTTTTGACGGCAGCGGTGCCCAGAAAGTAGCGGTGACCCATGATGGCAAAGTACTGATGGGAGGGCTGCCGGTCAGCGATCCGGCTTCCGCTAACCAGCTATGGCAGGATGGCAGCATCGTGAAAGTATCCGGCGCACAAATACGGGAAAAGTCCGGCTTTGCGGTGCAGTCGGGAGACGGAACGACGACCCGGTTCGCGATACCGCACCTTTTAAACGGGACGCCTTCACAGGTAACGGTTACGCCCAATAACGCAGATTCGGCCGGCTTTCTTTATGCGGAAGCGAACGGGAGTCACCTGTTCATCGAGTATGCAGCCCCTCCTGCGGCGGGAACGGACAATTTGAAATGGACGTATAAGGCGAAGTTGTAATAAAAATTGCGGTCCCCATTCCCGAGAGCTTATAATGATTCTTATTATGGCGATTGGGGGGATTGGCGTGCAGCCCGACAACCGTTATCCCATGTTCAATGAGTTTCACTACAGGTGGGACTTCGTTTACGACTCCGGCTTTTACTTTCATTCCCACCCGCAGTATGAAATCTATTTTTTTCAAAAGGGACGCTGCGATTACATGCTGGGGGATCGCGTCATTTCTCTCGAGCCCGGAGATTTGATCATTATGAACGGGATGACTCCGCATTGTCCGAAAGTGTATAGCAAAGACGAATACATGCGTTCCATGATCTTATTCGATCCTGTTCTGATGCAGCTTACTCAGCATTTCAAGTCGTTCAATCCGTTGAAGCCGTTCGAACTGCTGCGGAACTACCATCTGCGGCCATCGGAGAGCGAGAGAGAGGAAGTGGAGGAGCTTTTTTCACGGGTCAACCGTTTCTACGGCAAAGACGATTTTGTCGATTATCATCGGCTGCTGATGGCGTTCTACGATCTGCTGCTGTTCATTTACAGCCACAGCCGCGAGGCCGTCGATCGAGAGGGCAGTCCGCTTTCGGACAAAGAGCGTAACGTGCGCAAGATCATGTATTTTATCGAGACGCGGTATATGCAAGACATTCATCTCGAGGATCTGGAGCTTGAGCTTCATATGAACCGGTTTCATTTGGCGAAAATGTTCCGGAAGGTGACGGGGACGACGATTTTCGACTATTTGTACCGGAAAAGGATCAACCACGCGAAAATCTTATTTTTCCATCACCATAAAATAACTGTTTCCGAAGTGAGCGAGCAGGTGGGAATCAAGCATTTGTCTCACTTCAGCCGGCTTTTCAAAAAGCAGGTAGGAGTGTCGCCGGATCAGTATCGGAAAATGATTCAGCAAAGCTCGGCCTTCCGCGAATAAACAACGATAATCACCCTCACGGTCCACTGTTTCCAGCGTTCCGAGGGGGTGATTATTTTTCGTACAACCTATTGTATGACGATTATCGGGGTATCCTAAAGAAGATTTCATCAGCACTCCACCATACTGGTAGCAGGAAAGGTGAGCTATGTTGAACAAAATTTGCTTGACCGTCGCTGCGGCGCTCCTCGTCATGACGGCCGGCGGTTGTGGGCGTGCTTTGATTGTCTCTTTTATGAAGAAAGCGAAATAAGCTGTCTTACGTTCATCATTCCTTCGTCGGCTTCATTGAATGAGGCCATGAATGAATATCATCTTCAGGCAGAATGATTAATCATCAGACTTTAGATTTATGAATGATCGGATCTTGATGGCTCCCTCTATCCATTGTTGTGGAAGGAGCCATCGATTGTTCTATCGGGAGCGTTCGGAGGAAAAGAAGCCGACCCGTTCGGGGGGAGGCGAGCCGTTTTCCCTCATTATGCTCATCGCGCTGCTGCTTCTTGCTTGCGCAGATGCGATTCGCGGCTTGTACCTGCCGCTTGTCGTTAAATCGTTGTTCGGCAAGCCGGAGTACATGTCGTATATTTGGAGCGCGCAGGCCGTATTCGAGCTGTTGTTCATGACCATTGCCGGTTATTGGGCAGCCAAATACGGTAGCAGAAAAATTATACTGCTCGGCGGGGTTGGCGCGTTTATTACCTATTTGGTTTATGCGCTGCACTCGCCGCTGATCGTTTTTTTCCTCATTCAGCCGGTTTATTCTTTCTTTGTCTCCATCCTGTACGGGGTTGCGATGGGGTATGTGCAGCGGATGTTCGTAGGCCGTTCCGGCTTCGGCGCGAGTTTGTACGTATTTATTTCGCTAACGGCCTCCTTGATCGGCTATTTGTTGCCGCTGTTCATCGTAGGGTATGATCCATCCATATTTCTTATTCCGATGACGCTGGTGCTTGTCTCCATTACGATTATTTCTACGGTGCTGATTCGGGAACGTCGTTCCTCGAAGTCGCTTCAACCGCTACCATAACGAAACAAGCCTCGAACCCATTCGGGTTCGAGGCTTGTTTCGTTATGCGTGAATCAGTCCAACATCCCAAGTGCTTGCAGCGTCCTTGTGAACACGGCCGCAGCTTGTGCGCGCGTCGTTTCGCTTTTCGGACTGAACGCATCCTCAGCCGTGCCTGTCATAATGGTAAGCTTAACCATCAGGCGGACGTCCTCCAGATAGGCTGCGTCCACGCTCCCGATATCCTGACGTATAGACTGCCGCCGACACCTTTGACAAGTCCTTTCGCTGCGGCAAGCTTTACAAACGATTTGCCAATGCTGTTGTATATCGGTAAAGCTGACGGCATTATCTGTCACGGCGTACACGCTGTTTGAATAAGAGCTCATTATCACACACCATACACAGTCTGTGCAGTGCGAGCCGTGCCAAGATCAGTCAGGAAACTAAAAAATCCTTTGCTCAATTTTTCCATGGATTTTATGAGTCTGGTTACTTCAATCTAAGGTTATTCCGGTTGGCGATCAGTTATATGCTTGATTTGACGATTCACGTACGAGTTTCCGGTATTGTTCCGGCGTCGTGCCTACTTGTTTCTTGAATACCCGGCTAAAATGTGAAGGATGCTTAAACCCAACTTGATAGCATACATCGGTTACGGACTTCCGGTTACTGCTATAAAACATCATTTTGGCTTGATCGACCCGTCTTTTGTACAAGTAGTCGAATAGGGTCAGTCCCGTTACTTTCCGGAAAACTTTCATTAAATGAAATCGACTCATATGGAGATCCGAAGCCATCTGATCAATGCCTATGTCCTCCATATACCTCTCTTCGACGTAATCAACTATCCCCTGAACATACTGTTCCCAGCCGAACAAGGAATTTTGAGTCGATAGCATTGCCTCGCGGCACTGTTCGGAGATAAGCAGCAACAAATCGTAAAATGCCGATAGCAGTCGGTTGTCATGTAAAGGATCATTGGAATAGTAGTATCGGTTGATCCGCTCTAAGATGTATTCGCACTCCGCCTTTGTCGCCGGATCCAATCGAATGTGATGGTTTCGCAACGTTTCGAACGGCTTCAGAGGGTGGCAGGCCAGGAGGTTGTGTCCGAACACTTGCACCGAGTGAGGGTCAAACGAAAACATCGTTCGCACATACTTCGATGATCGGTCTACCTTCGGACAATGCGGGGTCAAGCCGTTCATAATAATCAAATCACCCGGCTGCAAAGGAATCGTTCGTTCCCCAAGCAAATAATCGCAATGTCCGCTATGAAAATAATAGATCTCATACTGGGAATGGGAATGAACGAGAACATTGCCTGCGGGCAGCTTGTCATATTTGTAGAAAAAATGGTCGAATAATCGAAATGAATGCGGTTTCATGTTCTATCCTACCTTGTCTAAGCGTATTGGACTGTGCTTCTCTTATTATACAATAGAATCTCTCCACAAGAGCCAAATACTTCCGATCGCAAAAACACTCACAGTCATTTCATTTGCATAACGTCCCACTAAGAGTCATGCTCCCGAAAAGAGGCCGTGTTATAATCTGATTGATCGGATGGATATTCAAATAGGAGGGGAACGTCTTGAACAGTAAAGGGTGGATCGGAGCTTTAGTCATTGCTTTGATGTTAACGCTTTCAGGTTGCGGAGGTGGAGGCGGAGAAGTTGTAAAGAAGGAAGGAACAGGCAACGGGGAAGTGAAAAGCAGTCCGGTCGACCTGGCGAAACAAGCGGCGGAGGAAAAGGTCACTCTTGTGATTGGTACAAGCAGCGGGAATACGACAGAGCAATTTATGAAAGGCTTCGGAAATAAAATCAGCGAAAAGTTTCCAAATTACAAAATAACTTACGAGGAAGGATCCTTCAAGTCTTACATCGAGTCGGGCCAGTCCTACGATATATTTATCAGTTCAGTCGGATTAACCCCCGCTGCCATGCTCACCTACAACATGCAGAGCGACATAAGCGATTTAATTAAAAAATACGATTACAACTTATCCCGTCTGGAGCCTTCTACGATAGAGATCCAAAGGCAGTTGGCGAATGGCGGTATATACGGACTTCCGGTCAATACCTCGTCCGCTGCTTTATTCTACAACAAGGACCTGTTCGATCGCTTCGGAGTCGCTTATCCGAAGGAGGGTCTGACTTGGGACGAACTATACGATTTGGCGAAACAAATGACCCGCAYCGACAGCGGCCAGTCCTATCGCGGCTTAACGATGGCATTCCAGCACTTGATGTTCCTAAACCAGCTCTCAGCGCCCCATCTC
>NZ_JBFUIX010000121.1:0-12002 GCF_056401635.1 Paenibacillus sp. P4_E11
ATATTAGAAACAGGAGTTATAGAGTTATAGCCGTATAAGCTGTGGATTCATCGGTTCTTGATTGAAAAGTCCCTTTAAGCGAATTGCTTGTATCGTAAAGTTCTATTTGGGCTACAGAAGCCGCATTAACCCAAGGAACATGCAAGTAATAGCCATTTATTTCAGCCGGACCAGTTAGTGTGAACGTTATTTGACCACTACGCGACATTAACGCTGGCGGATTTTCTAGGCCGTCTGTCAGTAATGGATAATTTCCAAATTCCACCCCTCCAGACCCAATCATTCCCCTGAGTAATCCAGCACTAGGCGCCGCCGATGCTTTTTTTTCGAGTACTCCAAAACTAATAAGTACCACTAACGTTAGTACAAATAATTTGAGTGTCCGCATTGTTTAATCTCCTTTCCATATTGGAATCGGCCCCGCCCCCCCTGTCCCGTTCGGATTCGGGCCACTCCCCGGCGAACTGCTCGGAATTGGAACAGGATTATTCGGTAGTTCGGGAACGTAAGTCGGTGCAGGTTTCGGGATCGGCAACGTTTGATTCACTGGTTTCTGAATGCCCCCGGTGTTATTTCGCGAATCGCCAGGGATCACCGGAACCCCCGGTTCGTCGTACTGAATGTTATGCAAAGGGTCAAGGATCGTGAAAGGCTGCGACTCGTCCACAATCTCAATTTGCGGCCCCGAAGTGATATCGAACGGCTTCGGCTGCTCATATCCTGCCGGGACAGTCGGCACAAGATTTGTCGCATCCGGTGAAGACGAATCGACTGTAGGCAAGCTTGTGTTTATGCCGCTGTCGATCTCGCTTTGTGTTGGCGGTTCAGGAACCGGACCCAAGTAATTCGACAAGTGCGAAATGGTCGCCGCCCCGATTTTATCCGCTATCGCGTCCCAATCAGGTGGAGGAGGCAAAGCCGCTTGTATAGCTCCCGTTAGTTCCCCCATGTAGGTATCCCAGTCAGGACATTCCAGTAATTCCTTCAAAAACGTACAACCGTTGCAGCTACCCGTTCCCGGCTCGTTATCAACGGCCCCGTTCGATGGGGCATGTAGATCAGATTGGCCGATGATATTCCCGTTCGCATCCCGAGCCACAACCGTAACGGCTCCCGAGCTTGGAAGCGTGTAGTTCGTCCCGGTTGTTTCCCCGATCTTCTGCCCATCCTTGTAAATCTCGTATTTGTCGGCCCCCGGCTTCGGAGTCCACGAAAGATCATAAGTCCCGTTCCCGTTATCTGTTGCCGTAGCATTCAGTCCATTCGTCCCGGTCTGGTCGGGGTAGCTCGAACAAGTTGGATTGACGATGGCCGTTGTCACGATATTTTGGAAATTACCGATTTTAGAGCTTCCCGAATCGTAAAACTCCACCGCATACGTACCATTACAAGTCAGATACAGGATTCCAGTCGGTGGATTATTAAAATCCAAGTTGTACGGGACGTTTGTAGGACTCACAAACAAAACTTTGTAGGTTGCCGTACCTGTCGGCCATTGGAAGTCGAGTCGGTATTCATCACGGAAGGAAGCGAAGTTAAGCCAATATTGAATGGTTGCCGCTTTTGCTGTCGTAGAGAAAAATAATTGAAAAACGATCAAGGACAATTGCAGCATAAGGAAAAATCGTTTCATTCAGCCCCTCCTTACAAAAAAAGCCCTAGCTCCCGAAAGAGTAGGGCTTGTCTGCCGAAACTATTAGTTTGCAGCCGAACGTTTTTTGACTGCGGAAACCAACTTCATAGCCAACCCGTACAGAACCGGGGCGAAGATCACACCGAGAGCCAGCAAAATCCATTCGCCGTACATCGTCAGGAAGTTAACCGCTGTCGTGAGCATATCTGGTACCGTAAACGGGAGTGTTGTTCCTGTGAAGGATACCGGAGCCGCAAAAGTTGGTTGTGCTGCCCCCAATGCCAATACCGTAGCGAATCCGAAAGCCGAAATTGTCCCTTTCTTTTTACCAAAGAACTGTTTGAGTCTGTTCATGTCTCATACCTCCATATTTTTTTTATTTTGAGCCGGGTCTTCCCGGTTACTCACAAAGAGATTAGTTTGCTGCGCTGCGTTTCTTAACGGCCGAAACCAATTTCATAGCCAGCCCGTACAAGACTGGAGCGAAGATCACACCGAGAGCCAGTAAAATCCATTCCCCATACATGGTCAGGAAGTTGACCGCTGTTGTCAGCATATCCACAACCGAAAAAGGAAGCGTTGTCCCACTAAAATCGACTCCACCGGGTGTTGCAGTAGGCATTTTTTCACCCCCCTTCCTAGTAGTATTTGACGTCCAAATCGTCGTCATCGTCTTTGTAACTATCGTCCGCTGATTTTACCGTGTCGATAATCATGTCCAGCACCAACCCAGTAACCAACACCGCCATGCAAATCATAAAGATCGGCATATTGTAGGATAGAAACCATTTGACGTAATACCAAAACCGTTCCAGCTTGTCAGCCGTGAAAAATGTTGTCGGCAAGCTCCCCGCCCCCTAAGACTTTGCAGCACGAACGGCTTGTATAATCACTTTAAGAAGCAAACCCACAACGATTACAACGGTCGGAATCATAACAAACGGTGAAGCGGTCGCCATGAAGTTTCGAAACATCGACCAGAAAAAAGCCCAGTCCCAAACGTCTGAAACATTCATGCGTCCGACCTCCATCCTTCGATATGTTTCCACGAATAAATTACTCCAGCCAGCAACGAAAACGACAAACCAAAAACCGAACATATTTTCAAATAATCTGGATTACCAATGACGATTCCAACAGCGGATATAACTAGCGTCTCCAAGTCGTCACCGCCTTTAAAATGAATCGCAATATCATGTTCAGCGTAATTGCCACGCCGACAATCATACTAAGCGTTGTGAGTGCTACACTTTCGGATACTGTCGTCATCGTCGCCGCCCCCAAATGTTGTCGAGTAGCCATTTAAGAAGGGTCAGGATGATCAGTAGAGAAACGCTTGTAACGATCAGAATATCACCGAGCGTTATTTGATGAATCAATTGTATGGTGCCGTTCGGCGTAACGATTTCTTCCACCGCATCACCTCCAGAAAAAAAACTAAAAAGGGTGTCAACATCCGTTTGGACGCTAACACCCTAAAAAATCCCATATTTCTATCGTAGAGGGCTTGTGAAATGTAAACGCAGGCCTTATGATAGCAAACAGGGGTTTTCGAGCGGTGTGTACGCTCAAACCCTTAGCCTTCGGTTGATGTTACCAGCATCTTCCGTAGGCGTTTTTTTGTTATTGCCCCTATCATACACCAAATGGAATATATTTCAACGTGCAACTTCCTAATAGGTGACTTTCCTGCACGTTGTTCTCATATCCCGGTGATTAATGGCACTAAATAGGAACATATGCTCTTATTTTAGTAGGACTTCATGCCTACTGTCAACCAATATTTACTATCGTTTACAATCTCGAACTCGCCGCCGAATATATTAAAAGATAGTTTACTACGTAAACGTTAAGTAGTTGCACGGTAGCAGACCCTTTTCAGTCTGTTTCCCGGTAGCTCATATAGTAGTTTTTCTTGTTCGGCAGCCAGCTATATATCTCTTCCAGAAACGTGCTTTCACACACGCTGCACTTGCAATTTTTCTCTTCCTTGTCTTCCGTATGTACCAGATCGGCGCTATCCGATTCCACGTCTTCCGCTTCTCCACTTTTCCGCAAGTTGTCGTATATCTCTTTCAGCAGACCGCCATAAGCGAATAGCTTCTTCCCTCTCAAACTCAGGTCGAGTATATGTACAGCTTCGTCCGTGTCGATTTTGTTGTCTGGCATAATAAAGTCCGTTGCCTTTGCTGCATACTTCGATAATTCCGCAACAGCTTCTCCCGGCAGCAATTCCGCATCTGGAGCAAGACCCTTTTCCATTAAAATAATAGCTTCCTTGGTCGGGTTCCGTTTAGGCTTGACCGTTCGAATGTCAACGATAGGATCATAGTCGGCCCTCATTGCCTTTTTCCACATCTGCACCCATTCATCTGTTTTTATGTATTTATTTTTGTCCTTGAAGTATGAAGGCTGAACAGCTAAAACAACATGATAATGCGGGTGATATGTGTTGAATGATGGCGATAATAGATCACTATTACGTGTAACCTCCGAAGCCCTAAAAAAGCCTAGAACGCTATCCCGAAAAGCTTTCGTTTCCGTCAATCTTTTCCAAGACTTTGAAAGTACTTCAAATTGATCAGGCAGTTCATAACCTTCTACATTTTTGCATGTCAGAGTCAGGAAAAGCCATCGTATCTTTGTTGTCTGGCTGGCATTGTGAGCAACCTTCCGTACTTGCCCGGCGACCTTCAAGCTCCTTCTCCAACCACACATAGGACACAACCTCACTCCGCAAAAATTTGCTCTTCTTAGAAATTTTTCGTGTCCGTTCGGACAAGCTGCGAATTGCAAAAAATCCCCGCATTCGTGAACCCTTGCAGCCTTTTTTTCCTTGCCGATCCGTTCATATGATTCAGACAAAAGCGTCGAGTATTTCTTATGCACTTTCCACGGCCTATCTTTCTTCGTTTTCGACTTATCTTCCAATTTTCCGCTATTGATATTTCCACCGGGATGCCCTAAAATGGACATAGAAACCCCCCTCATCCTGCTATTGAATTGTTTTCTCGACAATTACAATCATAGCACGAGGGGCTTTTTTTTGTCTATCAATCTATCAAATTATTTTCCACCATCAAAAAACCCGAGAAGCCTTGCCACACAAGGACTTACAGCGATTATAGTGATCGACAGAGTTGCGTCTAGTATCAAGTAAAGAAGAGACACGTTTTTTGCTCCGCAAAAACCGCAAAAAAAAGAGCGCTCAAGGCGCCCTAAATCCAACCAAATTCAACCCAACGCTTCCTCAAAGATAACCAAGTATCTTTATCCATTTCGGACAATTCCGCTGCATCCAATATCGCCGCCGTGACACTTATCTTTTCTTCATGCTTAGAATATCGCTTTAACAAATTCCCTACTCTAATATGTTGCGTTTTGCTCGATAGCGTTTCAAATGGTTTCAATTCTGAGCACCCCCGTTCTATTATGTTCAGCACCGTGTGCCGCCTTTTAACTCGTTTCCTGGTCGCTAAGGCTCTGACCGCCGTCCGCATTCTTTGCCGCAGGGGTAAACCTTTGTTTCATAGGGTGAGGGGGTAAATCTCCCTAATCAAATTCGATAGCGAATGCACCGCATCGGCAGTGGTTGACGTGACAATCCGAATATTCCATAGGTGATGGTTTCACGAAAGCATGTATATGCTTCCCGGTCCATTTCTCGATAAGACGGTAAAACCATTCCATTTCGATGTTCCTCCTCATTCATTTTGTATCTTCGTGGTCTTTCACTTGATCGATAAAGATTTTAATTCCAACAACGACGAATGCTGCAATAACAACGCTCCATACAAACATTTCAGGTGTCATTCCAATGCACGCTCCCTATTCATTTTGTTACAAAATAAATTAGTAGACTAATTACAAGACCAACCAGAAACGAAAAGCTTAGAAATTCAGCTAAAGTCATTTCAAAAAAATTTCTCATGTACTCACCCTATTCATCCAGATACATAACGCCGATATTTTTCTAAATCTTCATCCGATGGTTTTCCGTTCAAATCCCAACTATCGTTATCCAAAATTCGCTCAATAAATTCCTTTTGAACTTTAGTAGGAAGCAAACGGAAAGCGTCCATAATCATCGTGTCATAGTCGGCTTGATCTACTCTATTCCAAAGTTCACATAATATATTTGCAGCCTTTTCGCTCATGTTCTCACCCTATTCATTTTGTTACATCTAAACGTACATCTCGTTCAAGCTCACTTAAGGCATCGAGATACGATTCCAAATCACATTCAGCACAACCACGACCATCAATTACAAAACCATGAGTACATTTGCCCCGCATACTTCCAAATCGATCTTTACCATTGCTTAACGTCCAGCAATAGCCTTTCATGACTAGTTTGTATTTCATACGGCTACACCACCTATTCATTTTGATGATCTTGAAGAACCCTATTTTCATAATCATAATCACGTTCTAAAGTTTCAAAATTATAATAAACCGTTGCAATAAGTGAAGCACCTAATAAAATTTGCACATGTATTCGAATAGCACTTATACGTGACATTCCTGCAATAAACCGCATTTCGCCCATATCAACAAAGTAATTGTCACTATCTTCCGAAACACCGGAAGCACTACCTACGATTTGTTTGAAAAGCTCAGTCGCCTTTTTCTTCGTCAAACGTGTCACTCTTATCACCTCAAAGAAATATGATCACTCATATCGAACATTTTCAATTGTTCGTAATCGGATACTTCCACCACCGGACGTTTTTTAAGCACCAATTTTTTAGGAATAGCAGCAGGTGTAGAGACAATAGGTGTAATTGGGATCGGTGCAGCACTATCACTTACCTTCAAGCTGTGTAGAACTCTACAGAATCCACAAACGTATTTGTGACCGGGAACTCGAGACAAAGCAAGCTCGATCCGTTCCTCCAAAGATAAAAGATTCTTCTTTGCACACGATCCACAGATCATCTTTGTTCACCAAATTTAATTACAACGTCCACCAGAAACGCCTCCCTTTGCTTCTTGAATAATATTGCGGATCAATTCCGATCGACTAGCAGCATGTCCATATTGAACGCACTCCTCAATCCATTCCCAATCCTCACTCCGAAGGGTAAGCTTGATTTGCTTTGTCTCGCCCATTGGTTTTCGGCCAGCCCCTTCACGCTTGCCGCCGCGAAAACTCATTTTTTCCTGCATTTGATTTTAGCACCCCTTAATCAATATATCAAAATCATATTCAATCGTCAATATGATTTCAGGTTACTATATTCATAACGCACATACAAATAAAAAAAGTTGGCATTTGCCAACCAAAATTACAAAATGACTGCATATTTATTTCTGATAGTTTTCCTCAGATTGGATATGTCCCGTTGTATTGCAGCCGCCAACGGATTATTGTATCTAACCGCTGTCAGAAGCTCAGATTCTAGCTTTCTCACTTTGTTTCTGGCCGTAAATATATCCACCACATCTTCCCTTGTTTTCACCCGTTCCATTCGTCCACCTCTCCTGTTTTATAGATTTAGAGATTCCGAATATTTCACGACTTCTCCCGGTGTCATTTCGGATTCAAGCATTACAAAAAATACTTTTTTCTGGATTACAATCCGACGATCTTCAAACCCTTTTTTCCGTTCCCAATGAATGCATTCTCTCGGAACAAGCAAACGCCCTGCCATTTTCGCGACCTTTTCAGCGGTCTGAACGTGCTTCCAGAACGTATAATCCCGGCTCATCTTCTGATAGCGGACCGGATGGATGCTTGGGAAGTGATACAAGAGGGTCTGAGGGTCGTTTCTGACCTTTTCCAAGGGAACAATACTCATGACACCGCAACCCCTCTCTTGACCCTTCTAGCTTCGTCGTGGCGCTTTTCAAGCTCCTCCATAAATACAGCAGCCGCCCTTTCAGTTGTAGGCAGTGGAAATCCTGAAACGAATGAATGAGAGTCGAATATGTTTAAATTATGGATTTGCTTGACCTTTGCAGCCGAGAGGAACCGAGAATGCAAGAACTCACCATACGGCCCATGAGATTCGGCCGTGAAATCAAAATAGTCGAACTTGATCCCCTTGTTGCCCATTGGCCGAACTACAATCAAAACCTCCAGCATATCCCGAATAACAACGTCAAGCCGTTTAATGCTTGGGGTGACGAAAATTTGAATGGAAGCCATCTTTCGGCAGAACGTTAAAACGTCATTCGCGAGTATGTTGTGAAAACTAATTGATTTCCGAGAATTAAACGAACGATGCGCTTCATCCCATAGGCACAATGATCCGTGAGCTTCTGCGACTTTAAACCAATCTTCCGCATATTTCATCCTCTGCGCTCCAGTAACGTCACAATTCGCGAATAAATCAAGATGGCCGCCCATCTTTTCCACTTGGTTTTTATACAAGTGAGCGACAAGTGTTGCTATTGTTGTTTTCCCGGCCCCTAAGCGACCCACTACACCAATCATATGCGGCATGTTAAGCCCCTCCCTTTCCTTTACCACCTACCGAACGCCCATCGGCCAATATGATCGGCTTCGGCGGCTTCGGAATCAATTCTTCAATCGTGTTGAGGAAAACGTCTGTACGGGCAACGTACTTCTTGTACTGCCCCGTCAGCTTATCTATGATTGGTTTATACGGGTTTTTGTCGCCGTGAAGCCTAGTATTCGACCCGAGCGATTCCAAGAGCAACAAGGCCCGAAGCTGCTCCTCAGAAAGCGGTGCAGCCACGTTTTCCATGAACTCTAAAACTTGCTTAACATCAGAAACGTGCTGGACGTTGGGAAACAGATCGTCATTAATGACTGATTGTATTTTGCTGGCGTTGTCGTGTTGTGCTGCCATCACTTCACCGCCAAGATAATGATTAGAATCAGTACAGCAACCCCGGCAAATATCAGCTTACCTATCGGCATCGATGCTCCAGCAACCGGGGGAACATCTTCCTTGAACAACGTGATTTTCTGCAATACCGTGGATCGTTCTAGGGCTGCAATGTTTTTGCAATCCGTTATGTTCTCGTCACTGGCTGGAAAGCTGTACACTCTTCCACGCCGCCCAATATATACCTTCGTATCTTCAATTGGAATCGAATATTCAACCTCACCAGCAGCTAAAATCCGTTCTTCGTTAATGTCGATTATCGGGGCTATATCAGCCCGTCCACTCTTTGAAAGCACGATGAGTACATCTTGGGTTGCAGGTGCTTCAGGTTGCCTAGTATTTAGTCCGAACATTGTTTTTTCCTCCTCTGATTTTTTGCCAAATGATGACCGATGGAGCAACAACCGCAATGACTCCTAACGCGAATCCCGACCCGATTGCAAAAAAGTAACTAAATACATTCTCCAAATCCATTCTCCCTTCAAAAGTGGTGCAGTATTTTGAATTGTGTCTACCGGTACAAACAATTCAACGATTCCGTATAAACCAGTTGCACATTTCTTCTGTCGGGATCTCGTCTACTTCTTCCGGGTCAACGTTTGAAAAGAATCCCGAATCCACATAGTCCAGGAACATTTCCCGAACGTTTTCCTCCGTTGGTTCTGCCCTATAGCCCCCGGCTTCAAGTGCTTGTTGGTACATTACCACCATTGCACCGCATCCTTCCCGGTAAAGTACATTCGAACGATTGCCCGAACAAGCTGGAGTACAGCGAGAAACACGATTGCAGCAAGCAAGCTATTAATCACGGATTGAATCGACGATGGCAAATACGAGAAAAACCCGAAGTAGTTACTCAAACTAATCCCCCGGCCAGCAATCATCGAGACATGGCCGAGATATTCAACCCCCATTTGCAAGAAGGAAAGCGGTGGGTTGAATATCGAGTCGAAGAAGTTTCTGACCGTAGCCGGGATCATATCGAAGAACAATCAAACTCCTCCTCTCATGCCTGAAAGTATCTTGATCGCCGCGAAACCCGTTGAAAACCAGATCAGGAATATCAGCACATAGGCAACCGTATCCAGTTGATAGAATTGCAATCCATCAGCCACGTTCTGAAAGATCGGCGTCCATTGACCATCGTTTCGGGCTGTCGGTGTAAAGCTGAATCCTGCCAGCGTCAGGAAGATTCCTTTCACAAGAGCGAAAAAAACCTTCCCGATCCCTAGTAACAATTGGAGCAGCACAATAGCAAGCTCCGCTATTTTCCATAGCAGATAGAACACAATCGCCAGCAGAATGAATATAGGCTTGAATAACAATTTCAGAAGGTCGAACAGCTTCCCAAAAAGGTAGCCGAACAAGTTGGAAAGGAACTGCACAACCGTATTTGTAATTCGGCCTAACGTTGTTCCGATCCAACCCAAGACGCTCCCGATCATCGATAACCATTCCTCACTTGTTTCATGAGATTAACTGCAAAATCGACGATCAGATCAGCGCAAGCTATGGCCGAAAATATCAGGATCGGCCCACCCAAGTACGTTAGATAGGGGGTAACTAGATTTACAATTTCGGCGGCTTCACTCATGTCGTTCGACTCCTCATTCGTGCAATGTGGGCTTGCATCTTTTCTTGGTGGCGTTTCTTCTCTCTGGCTGTCCACGATCCGTCCCGTTTGCGTTCCCGGCCTTCCCTTGGAGCTCTCGTTGGCTTCGGTTTTGGTTGTGCTTCGACTTTAGATAAAACCCGTTCAGTTCTGCGGTTGTTCGTTTGAATTGCAGCCGGGTTGCTCTTCATCTCTTTGTCGAAAGCATCCCAGTTCGTTTCTTTCATATTTTTTGCTATTTTTTCTTTCACAGTCAGCGTTTTTTCTCTAGGTGTCCGCTCTTTTTTATCCAAGCTTTCGTTCGCTTCTTTTGCTACACCGTCTATTTTCTTTCCTTTGCCCTTCTTGCCTTTGCCTTTCGATTCGTCGAATCCTAGTAAAGAGTTAACGATAGCTAGTAAAACCGGGGCAAAGATAATGCCAAGAACGATCAGTACATAGTCGCTGTAGAGCTTCAGAAAATTAAAAGCCGTTTTAAGCATCCCTAAAACACTAAAGGGTAACGTATCCCCCGTAAAATCGGTTACGTTTGCTGGCTTGGCAAAAATCTGATTTTTCGGTGACTCTCCATCAGCGTTCACCGCTGAAATCTCATAGCGGTAATTCGTCCCATTCGAAACCACTGTATCTGTATAAGTTGTTGCCGTTGGCTGAGCGATCACAATTCCATCACGGTATACAATATAATTTGTAATTGGTGGTGGAACCGGATTCCAGTTCAAAACAACTTTTTCGTTCGATACTGCCGCTGTAACCCCGGTTGGTTTTGGTGGCGGTTGTGGTATCACCGGAGCAACCGGAACAACTGCCACCCCTGAACTAAGCCCCGATTCTCCAGCTGAGTTAACAGCGGATATTTTGAAGTTGTAGCTCGTCCCGTTTACAAGCCCCGTTGCGGTGTAATTTGTTGCATTAATCGGGGATGCATTTATTTTCACACCGTCTTTATACACGTTGTACCCTGTAGCACCGGGAACCGCCGACCAATTCAGTACAGCCTTTTTGTCTCCAGCTGTAGCGATCAATCCCGTTGGTATAGTCGGCAGTGGAACAAAAGGAACAACCGTCACCGCCGAACTAAGCCCCGATTCTCCCGCTGAGTTAACAGCGGATATTTTGAAGTTGTAGCTCGTCCCGTTTACAAGCCCCGTTGCGGTGTAATTTGTTGCATTAATCGGGGATGCATTTATTTTCACACCGTCTTTATACACGTTGTACCCTGTAGCACCGGGAACCGCCGACCAATTCAGCACAGCCGTTTTGTCTCCACCTGTAGCGGTCAATCCCGTTGGTGCATTCGGTATAAGCTCAAAAGGCGTAGCACTAACCGACTGACTTTTGGCCGATTCATTGTCTGAATTATCAACCGCCGACACTTGGAAGCTATAATTTGTTCCGTTAGTCAATCCGGTTTTGGTGTAGCTCGTGTTCGGCTTTGTCACATCAGCAACAAAAGAACCGCCCATATAGACCTTGTATTTACTCAAATCCGTATCAGCTACAGCATTCCAGTTCAACGTTACTTTGCCATTGTCTGGCGTTGCAGATAGTCCGGTCGGTGTTGCTGGCGGTGTAGTGTCTGAGATAGTCCCCCTCACATCAACTTCATAAATATTCGGCGTCATATCAGACTTCATGTTTCGTACAATTATTTTTTTTATATTAGAAACAGGAGTTATAGCCGTATAAGCTGTGGATTCATCGGTTCTTGATTGAAAAGTCCCTTTAAGCGAATTGCTTGTATCGTAAAGTTCTATTTGGGCTACAGAAGCCGCATTAACCCAAGGAACATGCAAGTAATAGCCATTTATTTCAGCCGGACCAGTTAGTGTGAACGTTATTTGACCACTACGCGACATTAACGCTGGCGGATTTTCTAGGCCGTCTGTCAGTAATGGAT
>NZ_JBFUIX010000122.1:0-11988 GCF_056401635.1 Paenibacillus sp. P4_E11
ACAAGTACAGTCGTTCTTATTATCCAGGGTCTCCCGTACCGATTCAGGAGCAGCTAGTATTTGACAATATCCGGGCGCTGCACGATCATAAGAAGTTTTTTATCTCGATCAATACTCCAGTTGACGTGTTAAGCATAATGAATTCTAGCTTCAGGAACAACGGCATTCATTTCAGCGGGAATAAGGCAATGACGGATTATTTGACAACCAAGATCAACCTGGTCGGCTGCGTGTTTAACCAAGCGGGAAGTATGGATTTGGTTGAGAATAGTGTGGCGAATAAAGAAATTCATTTGAAAACGACAGCAAGCGTGGAAGTTCGGGATAGTTTCAAGGCCATGTTGATTCCGGGACCAGGGAGCATTCGAGTTGATTCTGATCTAAGAGGTCTAGAGAAACAGCCATCGCGATAAGGACAATGCATTCCACAGGTAGTCTAGAACGGAGCAATAAAGACTGCCCTCGATCATCATAGATGAAGGAGGGCAGTTTTTCACAACGATTCAGGGGTGCCCTCTTCGTTACAGATCAGATATTTTTAGATTTCGGAGTGGAACCGGAGGTTTTCGCCTACTCGTAAGCTGAATAAATATGAATGTACAACATTCGTTGCGGACCTGAGAGACGTTATATGGTGAGATAAGCAGGTATATGATGGCCTAACGGACACAGATGCCGCTATTTGTCCTGGAAAGTGACAATAATAGCTAGTTGTAAGGGAATAACGGATCCTGAGTCCGCAACTACCCTTGAGAGGGGCAGAAACGGACGAATAACGGCTTCTGTGTCCGTAAGGACTCTTAAGAGCAGCGTTCAAGGATAGCTAAGGGCAAGAAGTTGTCAGGAAGCTGCTGGAGCAATCTTCGCTTGAGAAGTTCAGCTGCGAGAGCTGTGGCGAGGAGATGTGCCTGGAATACTACAAAGGGATACGTGCTATTCAACAGCGGTCGGAACCCATAGATGAATGGAATGATCGATAAATAGATGGAAAAAGCGAAGCTGCTGCATCCCCCCACGAACATGGTGATGCCCATCGCGACGGAAGCCTCATTCTTCCCGTTGCGAATGAGCAAAATTCCGATAGTCCACAAGGATACGAACATCAAGACATATAGAATAGGCTCACCCCCCTGGAGTAATATAACAAACAATGGTTAATGCTGGAAACTGCCGGGATTTCAATTGATACGCTATCAGGAGAATAATGGTAGGTGGTTACCAATTCAAGCACGACGAGTCATATGCTATAATGTAATCGCATTCATAGAAAAGGGGGGCGTCCGATGAAGCGGTCCATTTACATCCGTTTGTTGCTTCATTTGACGGTTGCTGTCGTTCTGATTACATGTCTGGTCGGAGCTCTCGTCTACCGGTACACGACCGCCATGCTGAAAGAGGAAGTAATCGGTGCCAATAACGAATTGCTTCTGCAGACGAGCAAAATTGTCGATCAGTCGCTTGGCGAAGTGCAACAAATCGCAACCACGCTCGCTTTGAACAGCGACGTGCAAAAGTCGGTTTGGCTGCCGTGGAATTTGGAGGACGAATACCGGTTTCTGAAAAACACTGGAGCTTTGTTCGATGAACGAATCAATTCGTCTAACTACATGCACTCCATATATTTGTACAGTTCCGTCAACCGGAAGCTGATATCGAGCTCGGGCATTACCGACTTGGCCGATTTCTCGTATCGATCGGTTCTGGAGCGCTTTGTAGAAGGTCCAAACACTTCGGGGTGGGAAGCGGCAAGCATGTTGAATGCAGGAGGAGCTTCAGACAATGTCATCAGCTTTCTAATAACCGTACCGTTCAATAGTGTAGAGAAGAAGGGCGTCTTGCTGATTAACCTCAGGGAGGATGTGCTCTACAACGCGGTAGTCAATACGAATAACCGGAAGCTCGGCAATGTCGCGGTTCTGAACGCGAACGGAGAGGTACTGTCCTACAAAGACAAGAGCATGCTGCTCGAACAGTTCGAGCAGGCGGACATTGAGCGAATTCGTCGTGACCAAGCGGGTTACTTCGTCGAGAAGCTCAGAGACGAGAAGATGTTCGTCTCGTTCCTGAGCTCGTCGTTCAATAACTGGATCTACATTACGTTAAACCCGTACGGGGAGTTGTTCAAACGTTCCAACGAAGTGATTCGGATTACGCTGCTCATCTCCGTTATCGGCTTGGCTGCGGGAGTATTGCTGATGGTACTCGTCTCGAGACGGCATTACCTGCCGGTCCGGAATATGGTGCAAGCTCTCGTCTCTTACATGGAGAAGCCGCTGCCGAAGGCGAAGTACAGGGATGAGTTCGGATTTATCCGCGAATCGATCGACCAGCTTCATCACGAGAATGAGGAGTTCAAGACGAAGTTTCGCGGACAGGAGCTCATTCTGAGGGATCATTTGCTATTAAATCTGTTATCAGGCAAAACGGCCGACGAGAATGAATTGATCGGGCAGTTGAACTATTATCGTCTGGATCTGGAGCCGTGTCGCTTTCTCGTGATGGTAATGCGGGTTCATTTGAATGGGCCTATTCTCTCGGCGCCAGACGAGCAGGTACGCAACTTGATTCATTTCCAGATCCGCACCATATGCGAGGACGCGATCGCTCAATATGGCAAAGGTGCATACGTCAGCCGATTCCACAAGCATGATGTCATCATCCTCAATACGGGACAAGGGGATACGGCAGACCCAGCAGTCGATAGGGCGAAGGAACTCGCGTTCCGGATCAAAAGCGAAGTCGCCTCCAAGCTCGATGGAGTCGCCGTTACGTTCGGAATAGGCGGGAATTACGAGCTTATTACAGAAATACCGCTCTCCTACAACGAAGCGACCGAAGCCCTTCTGCACGAAAGGATCGCGGGCATCGGAAGTATAGTGTCGATTCACGATCTGGACGTCAATCGTGCTAACCGCAATCAGTTCATTGCATATCGGCAGCAGATAGATAGACTTGTCGGCGATCTGAAATCCGGCCACCAAGACAAAGCGAAAGAAACGAAGGATAACATCATCCGTCAGCTCGAACAGGACGGCCAATTCGGCCTCTCCTACAAGAACATGATATTGTCCCACTTGCTGAACGCTCTCGTGACAGTACGGGTGGAGCTGGCACCATCCGGAGAAGAACCAGTCGAGCAAGTAAACCGGTGGCATCAAGAATTCGCCAAGCTGCAGAATCTGGAGGAAATCAGTCTTTGGCTGGACCGGATCCTGACGTATATCGGAGGCGATCTGGAGCATAGGCGCGACAACAAGAACGCAGAAGTGATCGCCAAACTTGCTGCTTATATACGCGATCATTACCGAGAGCCCCTCAGTCTGCAGCAGATGGCTGACATGGCCTACATGAACAGCCAATATGTATCGAAGCTGTTCAAGGAAATGACGGGATCAACGTTTATTGATTTTTTGACGGAAACCAGGTTCTCAGAAGCATGTCGGTTATTGAAAGAGACGGACCTGAATATTAACGAGATCGCTGAAGCGGCCGGGTTCGGACAGAAGCAAAACTTGATCCGCACGTTCAAAAAAATGACCGGTCTGACGCCGACGGAGTACCGAAACCAAGAGGTGCTGGGCCGTCTGGAGAGCTTAAATACGAACGAATGAACCTAAACCGAAAAAATGATACCTGCTAAAAATGATAGATTGAAACCGTTACCAACAATTGAATCTTGAGGATCATTCCCCCTCCCCCTTATGCTGAAAGTGCTTACATGAGCTGCAGATTACAAGCATATGGAAAGGGGGAATTTTGTCCATGGCTGTTCCATCGACAACGTCAGGGCCCAAACTAGACATACGGAGACGGATGTTGTGGAAGCGTATCGCATCCAACCGCTATATTTATTTGATGCTTTTGCCCGCGGTTGTGTATTACGGCATCTTCCATTATTACCCGATGTACGGGGCCCTGATCGCATTCAAGCAATTCAGTATTACGAAAGGAGTTCTCGGAAGTCCTTGGGTAGGCTTCAAGCACTTCGAAACGTTATTCGCACTCGACAAGTTCTGGCAAGTGTTTTGGAACACCATCATCATCAGCTTGTACCGACTTGTTTTCGGTTTTCCGCTACCTTTGATTGTAGCTGTGTTGATGAATGAAGTTCGCAAGATTGCCTTCAAGCGTACTGTACAAACGGTCATTTACTTGCCTCACTTCATTTCCTGGGTTATTCTCGGCGGGTTGTTAATCAATCTGCTATCGACCGACAACGGGGTCGTCAACAACGCGATTCGTTCGCTCGGCGGTGAACCGATAGGCTTCCTGACCGATGAGAGCTACTTTCGCACCACACTCGTCTGGTCGATGATCTGGAAGGAGTTTGGTTGGAGCACGATCATTTATATGGCCGCTCTCGCCGGAGTCAATCCACAGCTGTATGAGGCTGCATTGATGGATGGCGCCAACCGGTGGCGGCGTATCTGGCACATTACGCTGCCAAGCATTCGCAGCACGATCGTTATTTTATTGATTTTGCGTATCGGCAATTTGATGGAGGCGGGGTTCGAACAAATATTCGTGCTGTACCATCCCGGCGTCTATCATACGTCCGATATTATCGACACGTATGTGTACCGGATCGGGTTGACTGAAGGACGGTTCAGCTTGGCCGCAGCAGTCGGATTGTTCAAGTCGGCGATTAACTTCTTGCTGCTTGTTATCGCGAATCGGCTGGCCCGTATGATGGGTGAACAAGGCATTTACTAAAGCGGCAAAGGAGGAATGCAGCATGGTTCGCGGCAGTTTCGGCGGAAAACTATTCGACGCAGCGAATGTACTATTTCTGGCGATGATCACGCTGTTGACGCTGTACCCGTTCTGGGACTCGTTCATCGTCTCGATCACGCCCATTCAGGAAAGCCTATCGTCAAGCCTTCACCTGTATCCGAAGACAATTACATTAGAAGCCTACACATATATGCTCGGCTTGAAGCAATTGTGGGTTTCGTACAAGATCAGCATTATCGTTACCGTGCTTGGAACGGTCATCAGCATGATCGCGACCACATTGGCCGCTTACGCGCTCTCGAAGAAACAGCTGCCGGGCGGACGGTTCATCATGTTCGCGATCGTATTCACGATGATGTTCGGCGGAGGCATTATTCCGAACTATCTGGTAGTCAAGCAGCTCGGAATCATCAATTCGGTATGGGCCATGATGATTCCCGCAGCGATTCAGACGTACAATTTGATTCTCATGCGCAGCTTTTTCACATCCGTTCCGGAAAGTCTGGAAGAGTCTGCGCGTATCGACGGCTGCAATGATTTCGGCATCTTGCTGCGGATCGTCGTTCCGCTGTCGATGCCAGCCATCGCCACCGTATCGTTGTTCTATGCGGTATCCAAATGGAACGAATTTTTTACTGCGGTCATGTATGTGACTGACAAAGAAATATGGCCGCTCCAATTGTTTTTGCGGTCTATGCTGATTGACAACGAAGCGGCCTTCCAGTCTGGAGGGGACAGTCCGTTTCTGCTCGGTCAATCGATCAAGATGGCGACGATTATGATTTCCACCATCCCGGTTATGCTCATTTACCCGTTCTTCCAGCGGTATTTCGTACAAGGGGTCTCGCTAGGCGCGGTTAAGGAATGACGGTTCGTATTAGAAGAGGAGGACAACTGATGTTAACGAATAGAAGATGGCTAACACTTACACTTTCCGGGGTGCTCGCGGTATCAGCGGTAGGATGCGGAAGTTCTAAGGAAGAGTCTGGGGCAGGTGCCGCCGCAACAAGTACGGACAAACCGGTCAAAATCGTATTTCTCACCCCAGGCGACGCGGCCGCCAAAGCAATCAATCCGGGGGACCGCATTATCGCCGAAATCAACAAGAAGCTCGGCATTGACCTGGAAGTCAAGCTCGTGCCGGAGAGCGGCTTCGAGAAGATCAACGTTGCGATGGCGACCGGAGACTTGCCGGATATCGTGACAATCAACTATCCGTCTCCATCGTTGAACCAATGGATCGCCGAAGGCTTGCTCGTCCCGTTGAACGATCATCTGACCGTTATGCCGACGGTCAAGGAGAAGCTGGAGAAGCAATTGTCTTGGACAGCTGTGAACGGCAAATATTACGGCTACCCGTTCATCGAGGATCGCTCCAATACCACTGTTGCCTATCGAGCGGACTGGCTGGAAACGCTTGGATTGAAGGAGCCGCAGACACTGGACGATTTTTATAAGGTACTCAAGGACATTGCGACGAAAGATCCCGACAAGAATGGAAAAGCCGATACGTACGGATTGACGGGCACCAAAAGCACCGGATTCAACGGGTCGTTTAATTTCGTCTTTTACGGCTACGGGTTGCCTCATGGCGATTGGGTTCTGGACAGCGCAGGCAAGGTCGCCCCGATATTCGAGCATCCCGCTTTCAAGCAAGGTGTTCAATATTTGCGCAAGTTGTGGGACGAGAAGTTTATCGACCCTGAATTTCTGCTGAACGATACACAGCAGCGGGAGCAGAAGTTTTTTCAAAGTAAGGTTGGATTTATGGCCTCACCGCTGTTCCGTCACGTAAGCCGCCTCGAATCTAGCTTGCAAAAAGTGAATCCGCAAGGTAAGCTCGGCTTCATGGCACCGCCTGCTGGACCGGACGGCAAACGAGGCATGGCAAGCGCGCCGAAGAACGGACTGTTCACAGGGATAACCAAGAATTCAAAAAATCCGCAAAAAGCGGCTAAATTGATTGAGTTCATGCTGTCGAAGGAAGGACGAACCTTGTTGGAGCTCGGAATCGAAGGTGTTCATTACACGAAGCAAGGCGACAAAATCACGTATAATGAAGAAGAACGGGCCAAAGACGGCTTTGCCGCCAACGGCTGGTCGCATCCGCTCGCATGGGGCAGCGTAGTATGGCCGCTTACGGAAAACTATTTGCCGCAAACCGAACCTCAGGCCGACCGGGCGAAGYAATCGGTGGACATTGCCACGAAAAACCTGGTGCCGAACCTGATTAACGTGACGACAGCCGAGGAAGTGGAGATGGGCGGTGTGTTAGGCGAATTGCTGAATCAATATTACCTCGACATGATTATCGGCAAAAAGGACATCGACGCTGGATTGACCGAGTTGTCCAAAAAATGGCGTGACCAGGGCGGCAACAAAGTACTGGAAGCGGTTAACAAGGCGTATCAGGCACAAAAGAAGTAGGAAAGGATGTTGATTGGATGCTTCCAACCGCACAAGACCGACCGAATATAGTATTCATCTTGAGTGACGATCAAGGGCCTTGGGCGCTCGGCTGCGCCGGCAATCAAGAGATCCGTACACCGCACTTGGACCGATTGGCAGCAGAAGGAATGCGGTTCTCGAGCTTCTTCTGCACCTCGCCAGTATGCTCGCCCGCGCGCGCTTCGCTGTTGACCGGACGCATACCGTCGCAACATGGCATACACGATTGGATACGCGGCGGTAACGTCGGGGAACGGCCGATTGAATATTTGGCGGGTCAAACCGCCTATACGGAGCTACTGGCTGATAGCGGCTATACTTGCGGATTAAGCGGCAAATGGCACCTCGGAGACAGCCTGAAGCCGCAGAAGGGGTTTACGCACTGGTATGTGCATCAGCAAGGAGGCAGCGCTTATTATGATGCACCGATGATACGCGATGGGGAGTTGATCGACGAACCGGACTATTTGACCGATGTCATCACTGACGATGCGCTGCAGTTTCTGGACTCGCGGCAAGTCGATCAGCCGTTCTACTTGGGTGTGCATTACACGGCGCCGCACAGCCCTTGGATCGACAGCCATCCCCAGGAGTTCGTTGAAATGTACGACGATTGCCCGTTCGACAGCTGCCCGCAGGAGCCCAAGCATCCTTGGTCGATCGCAACAGCGCCTTGGTCCGACAACCAACGGGAGAACCTGAAAGGATACTTCGCCGCCGTGACGGCAATGGATCACAATATCGGTCGCATTCTCGATAAGCTAGAGGAGATGGGCGTGCGTGAGCGAACGCTGATCTGCTTCATGAGCGACAACGGCTTCAACTGCGGTCATCATGGCATATGGGGCAAAGGCAACGGCACGTTTCCATTCAATATGTTCGACACGTCCGTTAAAGTCCCAGCCATCTTCAGCCATCCCGGCCGCATTCCGCTAGGCCACGTCTGCGACGAGCTGATCAGCGGGTACGACTTCATGCCGACTCTTCTGGAGTATGTCGGAGGCCTAGAGCATCCAGAGGCGAGCAATCTGCCTGGTCGAAGCTTCCTGCCGCTATTGCTTGGCGAGGAAGGGGCTGGACGAGAGGATGTCGTCATCTATGACGAATACGGTCCGGTTCGCATGATCCGTACGCGGGAATGGAAGTACGTTCACCGCTATCCGTACGGGCCGCAGGAGTTGTACCACTTAACGGCCGATCCGGACGAACGCAACAATTTGATCGACGCACCGGAAGCAGAAGAACAGCGGCGTTCGATGAAGGAACGGCTTGATTCCTGGTTCGTCAGCTATGCCGATCCGTATCGCGATGGCACGCGGGAAGCGGTGACCGGCTTCGGGCAGTTGGAGCTTGCCGGCCCTGGCGGGCAAGGAAGGAAAGCGTATTACGAACAACCGCGATAATAGGTCATCCTGATTGAAAATAACTTGAGAGTTAACCCTTCTGTGATTCAAGCAGAAGGGTTGTTCTCTTTACAGAGACTTCCCGTCCTGCTAGAATAGCAATGTTCAATTGTTAACTCTTAAGTAACAACTGGTTAACAATTGAAGGGTTCAACTAACAGGAGGATGATTCAGATGAAACCAATAGCAGCCGAAATAGAATGGCAGTCGCTTGCCCAAAAAGCGTTGAGCGGGGAATGTTTGACTGCATCAGAAGGGCTCACTGTGCTTGAAGCCGACAATGATCAGATTCTGCCGCTCATGCACGCTGCTTTTCAGGTAAGAAAGCATTATTACGGTAAAAAAGTGAAGCTGAATATGATCATCAACGCCAAGAGCGGCCTGTGTCCCGAAGACTGCGGCTATTGCTCGCAATCCATCGTATCGACGGCGCCGGTCCAGAAGTACACCATGCTCGATAAATCGACGCTGCTTGCCGGGGCACGTGAAGCGATAGCGCGCCAAGCGGGAACCTATTGCATCGTAGCCGCCGGGAAGGGGCCAACGGACAAGGAGCTGGACCAAGTGGTGGAGGCGGTTCAGGAAATCCGAGCCACGATGCCGCTCAAAATTTGCGCATGCCTTGGCCTATTGAAGGACGACCAAGCCAAACGTCTGGCGGAGGCGGGYGTACACCGATACAATCACAACTTGAACACAAGTAAAGCCAATTACCCGTCCATTACTACGACTCATACATACGACCAGCGCGTTGAGACGGTGGAGAAGGTCAAGACACACGGCATGTCCCCCTGCTCCGGTGTCATTATCGGCATGGGTGAGACGCCTCAGGAAATTGTGGAGATGGCTCTTGCCCTGCGTGAGCTAGATGCCGATTCGATTCCGATCAACTTCCTGAATGCGATTCCGGGAACCCCTCTGGAACAAGCGGGCCGCACGCCGCCTATGCAAGCGTTGAAGGTGCTGGCTTTGTTCCGGTTCATCTGCCCGACTAAGGAAATCCGTGTTGCCGGCGGTCGTGAGATCAATCTGCGTTCGCTGCAGCCTCTGTCCTTGTACGCAGCCAACTCCCTCTTTGTCGGGGATTACTTAACGACAGAAGGCCAAGCCGTGTCGGCGGATCATCAACTCATAGAAGATTTGGGATTCGAGATCGAGCTGAACGCACTCCTTCTGTGATAAGATGATGGAAAATCAGCTGTTTCTCCATGGAGGCAAGGTCCGATGACCAAATATCCGACCAATGACAGTAATCTTACTCAGGAAACCTTTTCTTTTCCAATCGTGATCGGCATAACGACAGGGTGGTGGATTCAGCCACATCACCATCAATTTTATGAAATATCGTTTTATGTGCAGGGAAGCGCAGTGGACTTGGTCAACAATCAGAGGTTCGACGCCTCCCGAGGAACCGTGGTCTGCAAGCAGCCTCACCGTATTCACGAAACGAGGCTTATCAAGGGGCATACCTACATTAAGTTCAATTTGATGTTCGACATGGATATCATGTTAGAATCGGAGATGGATGCCGGGCTGAAACAGTTTTTCTACTTCAATTCAGATCACGAGGGCTCTCCATTCTTTCAATTGAAAGAGGAGCAAACGGTTCTCCTGGAGAGGCTATTCCGTGAAATACATAAGGATTATGAAGCAGATCATCCGTTCCGGCCCTCCTATATCCGTTCGAAGCTAATTGAAATCCTCGTGCAAATTTCCAGAAGTGGTGATCAAGTCCGGGGAGCAGATTCAATAACAGCTGGTTCCGATTTGGTTAATCCGGGGCCGAGCAACAGTAAAATATCGCAGGTACTGTCGCATATAAACAACCATTTCCTGACGGAAATGACGCTCGGCGAATTAGCTCAGAAATTCGATGCCAGTACCCCTTATTTAAGCAAAATGATCAAACAAATAACAGGTCTGAATTACACGGACTATTTGCATGAGCTGAGAATCGAAATGGCTTGCAGTCTGCTGGTTTCCACCCGGATGAACATTCTGGATGTTGCTGGAGAATCTGGTTACAGCTCGTTCAAAACCTTTTCCCGTGTTTTTCTGAGGAAGAAAGGCATAACGCCGACCAAGTATCGAAATCAGTTTTCCAAGGTTAAATATTGAGATAATGAAGTTAACAACTGGCCTGAAATGGGGATGTGAATCATTTAAACTTGACGTATCAAACAGGATAGGGAGTGGAAATGATGGCAGCTCACGAACCATTGTCGCTATTCGGCGGCACCCCAGCAGTGAAATCCAATTATCCGGCTATGTTCAAGTGGCCGATTGTTACAGAAGAGGATGAGACCGCAGCCCTTGAGGTGCTTCGCAAGGGGAACATGTCGGGTACGGATGTCACGTTACAGTTCGAAAAAGAGTTTGCAGCATGGCTGAAAACCGATTATGCACTCGCCTTCAATACCGGCACAGCGTCCATCCATGCGGCCATGTATGCGTGCAAGATCGGCGTCGGCGATGAAATCATCTGTCCAAGCCTGACGTACTGGGCATCAGTGCTGCAGGTGTATTCGTTGGGGGGAACGCCCGTGTTTGCCGAGGTGGAGTCGGATACACTGTGTTTGGATCCGGATGACATCGAACACCGCATTACGGAACGGACAAAGGCGATTGTTGTCGTCCATTATATGGGCCATCCTGTCGATATGGACCGGATTATGTCCATTGCGCGGAAGCACAATCTGAAGGTGATCGAGGATGTTTCCCATGCACAGGGCGGATTGTACAAAGGACGCAAGCTGGGGACGATCGGCGATGTCGGCGCCATGTCGCTCATGAGCGGCAAATCGTTTGCAATCGGGGAAGGCGGCATACTGGTTACGAACGATCACGACATCTATGAACGGGCTATCGCCTTCGCTCACTATGAACGATTCGGCGCCAATATCTTATCTGAGGAGCTGAAGCCCTTTGTAGGACTGCCCCTCGGAGGATACAAGTACCGGATGCATCAAGTGAGCTCTGCCGTAGGAAGAGTACAGTTGAAATACTATGAACAACGCATTGCGGAAATCGACAAGGCGATGAATTATTTCTGGGATCAACTGGAGGGCTTGCCTGGTATCCGGGCACAGCGGACGGCCAAGGACTCCGGCAGCACGAAGGGAGGCTGGTATAGCCCGCATGGCTTCTATGTCAGCGAAGAATTGGGAGGACTGTCTGTTACCCGATTCTGCGAAGCGCTCCGTGCTGAGGGCGTAACAGACTGCAGTCCAGGCTGCAATCTTCCACTGCACCTGCATCCGGTATTCCATGAAGCCGATATTTATGGGCACGGCAAGCCGACCCGGATCGCACATACACAGAGGGATGTTAGACAGGGTGTGGGAAGCTTGCCCGTAACCGAGGGTGTGAACGTCCGCGTATTCGGTATTCCATGGTTCAAGCA
>NZ_JBFUIX010000123.1:0-11759 GCF_056401635.1 Paenibacillus sp. P4_E11
TAATTAGGCTATTAATTGATCAATACGAGGCTGCATTGAGAATGAGATCCTTATTATTAATTTGCTGCCGATCCATGAGATATGTGTTATGAAATCCTTAAGAATGTGTTATTTCGTTCTATCCTCTTTTCATACGTCTCCGATTATCCTGTGCTAAAATGAACTATATTGTTGTTATCCTTTTTAGTTCATGACAGGGGTGAGCCGATGTACAAAGTAGTGATAGCGGACGATGAGTCGTTCATTCGCGAAAGGGTAAAGAACAATATGCCTTGGGGAGACATCGGATTTGAAGTCGTGGGTTGCGCTTCGAACGGAGAGTCGGCCAAGCAAATGGTACGGGATTGTCATCCCGATGCTGTACTGACGGATATCTTGATGCCGAACATGAACGGGCTGGATTTGGCGCAATGGTTAAGAAGCGAGTTTCCGCAAATCAAGGTGGCGCTGATGAGTGCATACGACGATTTCCATTATGCCAAGGAAGCGATTCGCTTCGGTGTAAAAGGTTATCTACTGAAACCGGTCATGCGAGATGAGCTTCTTGATTTATTCCGGGACATCTCCATAGATTTAGAGAAAGAAGCGGGACAGGCCGATCAGATAGAGAAGGTCGCGAAGACGGGATTGGAGGGCAATGTGTACGATGTCCATGCCAAACAATATATCGCCGAGAACTTTTCCGAGCGTATCAGACTTGAAGACGTTTCAGACCGGCTGCATGTCAACCCGAATTATTTCAGCACCCTCTTCAAGCGAGAAACGGGGAGAAACTTCATCGATTATTTGAACGAAGTCAGGTTCAACGAATCCAAGAAGCTGCTGCTGCGCACCGACTATAAAGTTTTTGAAATATCAATGCGCGTCGGGTATGGCAATTTCTCGTATTTCAATAAAATCTTCAAACGGTTGAGTGGCGTGACGCCACAAACCTACAGGGAATGCGGCGGAATTGTGGCTTCGCCCGGGAGTGACGTCATGTGAAGCGCAAAGAGATTAGATTGAATCGTTTCCTGATGCTGTTCTCCCTGTCTAGCGTAGTGCTGCTAATTATCTGGATCGGCTATGTACTGTATGGGAAAACCGAACGCTATATCGTAGAGAAAACCGACATGATGCAATCGATGAAATGGAGTCAAACGGCCGCTGACGTGCGCAAGCAATTCGAGGATATTTATCAAACGATGGACAGGCTGCGGAACAGCGCCATGCTGATTGATACCTTGGACAAATTGCGGCAGCCAAACGTCTCCTCTTATGAGAAAGTGATCCTATCGCAAAACCTGGAGTCATCCTTATTCAACCTGAATAAGGGAAATGAATTGATTAGAAGCATCACGTTATGGACAGAAGATAGCCAATACAGCTCCAACAATCAATATTCCCGTTATTTCTTTGAAGGAAATCGAATGCCGCTTGCTGATCTCGACAATCCAATCGCATTCGTTCCTGCGAACCAGACTTATTCAGCGCTAGGCTTACGTTCTTCCGCTATGACAAATGACGCACTTCACGAGCTTCTCGATATGTGGAACAAATCGAATTACTTTGCTTGTCCCGTCATCGGGCCTGGTGGTAATCTTGGTTTCCTGAAGATCGATATCCATGCAAACGCTTTCGAACATAGGCTTTCCTACGGCGAATCGCTGGCCATCATCGATTTCAACGAGCAGGTATTATTTAAAGGAAGTGTGATCGCGCCGGAAATAACCGAACTGCTGCAAAAAACGGCGGACAAGCAGCAGTCGAGTGAAGCATTTCCCTTCAGGGGGAAAGCGTACTTTTTTCGTGACATCGGCTTTCATGGAATCCGGATCGTAGCCGCCGAAGCGGAAATGGGGCTTCATAACGGGCAGCTGCGAGCTCTCGGCCTGTATACGTTGATCATTTTATGCGGCAGCACTTTGCTAACTTACTTTCTTTCCAGATGGACCGGCCGTAAGACTTTAATTCCCTTGCACAATCTGATCGGTTGGATTGGGCGGCAGTACACGTTGGAGGAACAAGGGAAGCCTGCCTGGGATGAGCGAGTCGTTACGCAGCGAAGGTTTACGATGAGAGACCGATTTTTCGTTTATTTCCTATTGACGATCCTGCTTCCTATTATACTATTCGTCACGGTCTTCTACGTGAATTCGTCGCGAATCATCTCGCGGGAATTGGAAGAAACGTTTCATGTGCTGTTTGATAAAACGGCGCACCGGGTCGAGTTGTTCGCCGAGCAAAAAGAAACAGCGCTGACGCGGCTCGGTTATGACGCGTTCGTTGCGTCCTATGTGTCGGATCCAGGTGACAAGCGACAGAGTGAGATGGATCAGCTGATTTTCGACAGCAGCTTTCCGACGCTTAGCGAGGATGCCATCGGCATATACGACTTGGACAATCGATTGATTTACAGCAACCGGTATAAGCATGCGGTCCAAATTGATCCGTCCTTATTCGAACAAATGCGCGCCAGTCGTAATAATAGCTTTTATTGGCTCCCTCCGACGGATACGGCATCTTCCACCATCAGCCTGGGTATCGGCATTGTTGATATCAATCGGTATTCCCGTCCGATCGGTTATCTGAAAACGGATATTAACGGCGTTTTCTTTACGAATCTGTATGCCGATTTGAAGGGGAACGGCAGCGAGGTTTTTATTGTCGACGAGCATGGACGCATTTTGTCTAACCCCGACGCGGAAAGGGTCGGACAACCGTCAGAGCTTCCTTTATCGCCGGGTAGCATGAAGGGGGATCCGTTTCGAACCGACAGCGCGATCTATTTCTCGGAGAAAATCGGTTCTTTGCCTTGGTATTTGATCGCGCGATATGACGCTTCGGCCATCCATGACCAAGTCTTAAAGCTGTTCGATGACGACGTCTATTTGCTGGTCATTCTCTTTTTGCTGATCCTCATTTTATCCTACTTCATGTCGCAGTATTTGGTGAGGCCGCTTGCTTCCCTGCAAGATCGTTATGTGCGCATGGAGTCGGATAGCGTAGCCCGATTGGCGCTTAATCAGCCCTATGCGATTGACGAAGTCGAGCAGCTCCGCCGGTCTTTCAATCACATGCTGGAGAGAATCGAGCTGCTGGTGCAAGATACTCTTGCAGCGGGCGAAGAGCGGCTGACTCTTGAATTTGAGAAGAAGGAGCTGCACCTGGAAGCGCTGCAAGCCCAGATCAATCCGCATTTTCTCTACAATACGCTGGAGAATATCATGTATATGGTCGAAGAGGGGGAGCGGCATTTGGCAGCTGATATGATCGGATTGCTGAGCCGGATGTTTCGTTACGCGATGGGAAAAGACAGTCCGCTCACGACCCTTCGCGAAGAAATCGCCAATTCGCAGATTTACTTGAAGATCATGAGCTACCGCGACAAAAACAGGATTACATGCGACTGGGATGTAGACGAGGATCTGCACGACTGCATCGTCAACAAGATGATCCTGCAGCCTGTTATCGAGAATGCTGTCAGGCACAGCCTTCAGCTGCAGGACAGTCAGGTGAGGATAACCGTTCGCTGCGTACGGGTCATGGATCAAATGGCATTGATTATTCAGGATAACGGGCCCGGTATCGAACGCCAGACGCTCGACGAAATTCGTCTGAACTTGGAGAGAAGGGACAGGCGCAACATCGGGTTATATAATGTAAATAGTAGAATCAAGCTCCATTTCGGAGATCGTTACGGCTTGTCAGTCGAGAGCGAGGGTGTGGGGACGACCGTGACCTTACGCCTGCCTTGCCGCGAGGGCACCATCGTGGAAGCGTATCCAAACAGGTGAGAATTGTATTAGAAACCCCTGATGATTCTGTTACGAATCACAGGGGTTTCTTTTATATAATGAACTTGTAAGGCAATCAATAGAAATGAGGGGATGGGTATGGCAAGGAATAAGGCAAGCGTGGTGGCGTCGCTCATAGCGGTCGCGCTTCTGGCATCTGCGTGCTCGGGGGGAAAGACAACGAAGGAAATAAGCCCTGGACAAGCATCGGATAAGCCGGCAGATACGACCAAGACGATTGAAATCAGTTGGGTCGGTCAAGGGGCAAGAGGCAAGGTCGAGGACAATAATCAGGTTCAGCAGATGATCGAGAAGAAATTCAACGTGAAGCTGACAAACCGCAAAATCGACGTCAACAACAAGGAACAAAAAAATCTGATGGTCGCCTCGGGAGAACTGCCGGATATCGCGTTTATCGACGCGCCGGAAAAGCTGTATGCGGATGTGGTCACCCGAAGCATATCCAAGGAAATGATCATGAAGTACGCACCGAATTACGCCAAAATGTTGTCGGACCAGCCGACTGGCTGGAAGGTGAATCAAGTACCGGGCAAAGATGGGCAATTTTATGCGCTCACCGGATTTAAGCAAGAATGGGATAATCTGATCTGGGGGCAGGTATACCGTCTGGATTGGATGGAAAAGCTCGGGATCAAGCCTAAGGGGGAAGTTGTCCCCGTAGGGACATCAGGCGGATTGGAGCGCATGTTTTTCTCCAAGCAAGCGTTTACGCTCGATGAAGAGCAGAAACTATTCGATGCCTTCGTTAACAATGACCCTGACGGCAACGGGAAGAAGGATACGTACGGTTTACTGCTGAACAACAGCGATGCTTCTTGGGCGCTGAACACGGAAGCAGGGGCATTCGGCTTCGGCTGGGATTACAACCTGGAAGAGAACGGCAAGCTGACGGGTTACGCGATAAGCCAAAACTATAAATCGTTTCTGAAATATATAGCTTCCCTGAATAAAAAAGGGTTCATCGATCCGGAATTCACCACACTCAACCGCGCCAAGAGCTGGGAAAAATTTGCGGCCGGGAAATACGGGGTTGCGCAGGTGCAGGTGCAGGCAGCAGGGATGGTACCCTTTACGTTCAATCGTCCACCTGGAAATCTCCTGCTCAAGGATACGAACGCGAAATTCCTGTTTACGCCGCCCCCGATCGGGTTCGAAGGACAGCAGGGATCGGCCGCTTATACGCCTGTAGACGGCTTTGGCTACGCGATGGTCATCAAAAAGGATGTCTCTGACGAAAAATTGGCCAGAATTCTGCAGATTTTCGACTATATCAACCTGGACAAAGACGGGTTCATGCTGTCGACGTTCGGCGAAGAAGCAACTAATTATTCGTGGGAGGGTGATTCCGGCAAATCGGCTGTTGTCCCTAAACAGACGGCGGAAGCCGACCGGGAGAAGCTTGGTATCGGGTATTACAATATGCCGATTCAACAGGGGAATGTGACGGCGTATTTCAACAACGCGGCCGTCGGGAAATTGACGGAGAGCTTTTTCGGTACGGATGCCGGCCGGAAAATGGCGTACCGTCCCTTCAAGTGGGATTATTTCAATCAAACCAAATACAACGAGCTCAATACGAAATACGGCGCGAAATTAAAGACGATTACGGACGAGTTTTTGTTCAAGTCGATTACGGGAGAAGTCGATGTGGATGCCGCTTGGGACGCCTATGTGAAAAATTGGCGGAGCAGCGGCGGAGACGAGATTCTGGCCGAACTGGAGAAAGCGCCGAAGGTCACCGATCTGCGTAAAAAATAACTTTATATGTGAAGAATGGAGTACGGGGGGATCGTCGGAGGCAGACGGATCTCCCCGCTGTCCAAGAAAGGCGGTGGGAGCTTGGTTCCCCTGGCTAGAACATCAAGAGGGTTGACATGGAAACGAATGAAGAAAATGAAAATGCTGTACCTGCTCTTGCTTTTACCCGCCCTGCAATTGGCGGTCTTTCATTACGCGCCGATGTACGGCGTCATCATCGCATTCAAGGACTTTAAGCCAGGGCTTGGCATCTGGGATAGTCCATGGAATAATTTTGAGCATTTTCGAACCATGTTTCATGACTTTGTCTTTATACGCGCTCTGCGGAACACGGTTATCATCAGCATCCTGCGGCTGCTCGTTGGCTTTACGTTTCCGATCCTGTTCGCATTGCTTATCAATGAAATCACGAAAACGAGATTCAAAAAAACGGTGCAGAGCATTTCGTATTTGCCGCATTTCATGTCCTGGGTCATCATCGCCGGCATGGTTGTAGAGGTTTTCTCGCCGCAGCGGGGGATCGTCAATTACGTCATCACCTTATTCGGCGGCACGCCGATCAACTTTTTGTCCAGCAAAGTGTTTTTCATCCCGCTGCTGCTCATTTCCGACGTCTGGAAGGAAGTCGGCTGGGCATCGATCCTATATTTGGCTTCGATTTCTTCCATTTCACCGGAAATCTACGAAGCGGCGGAATCGGACGGGGCGAACCGGTTTCACAAAATGATCTATATTACGCTACCTTCGCTCGTTCCGGTCATTACGATTTTATTCCTGCTTCGCTTGGGTCATATATTGTCCGGCGGGTTCGATCAGATCCTCAATCTGTATAGTCCGTTAGTATACGAAGTGGGCGATATTATCGACACCTATGTGTACCGTACCGGTCTTGTCGAATTCAAGATGGATTATTCGGCAGCCGTCGGGTTATTCAAAAATGCGGTGGGCGTTATCTTGCTCGTCACTGCGAATCAAATCGTGCGTAAATTCAATGATTACGGGGTGTGGTAAATGATACGACTGCAGCCAAGATCAGGCCAAAGCGGCCTTAAGCTTCATCCCGGCTGGTGGTTCGATGCGGTAAACGGCGCCTTCATGCTCGTATTTTCCTTTTTGATTCTGTATCCGTTCTGGCAACTGGTCGTATTGTCTTTTTCCGACGGGAGGGAAGCCACTACGCTCGGGTTTCATTTTTGGCCGACAACCTGGTCGACGGAGGCGTACCGGTTTTTGCTTTCCTCCGGGGACATCGTCCGGCCATACTTGAACTCGGTCATACGGACGGCGGCAGGAACGGCGCTTGAGGTGCTATTTACGATATTGGCCGCATACCCGCTTGCGAAGAAAGAGCTCCCGTTGCGCGGTTGGCTCACCACGTACTTCATCGTGCCGATGTTTTTCGCCGGGGGGTTGATTCCGACTTATTTGATCATCAAGAGCTTGGGGCTGCTCGACAACTTTCTCGTGCTCATTATCCCCGGCGCGGTTGCCATCTTCAGCATCATCATCATGCGGAACTATTTTATGTCGCTCGACACCGCGATGGAGGAATCCGCGTACATCGACGGTGCCGGATATTTGACCATTTTGTTCCGGATCATCATTCCGGTTTCCACTCCCGTACTGGCCACAATTGCGCTATGGGCGGCCGTCGAGCATTGGAACGCGTGGTTTGACGCGATGATTTACATCCGCAACCAGAAGCTGACCGTCATTCAAGTGATCATGCGGGAAATGCTTACATCGGTGAGCCAGCAAAGCAATGATCTGATGTTCAATAATAACGCGAATCAAGCCCAGCTTGCGATGAACAACGTTCGTTCGGGAATCGCCTTGCTTTCGATCGGGCCCATTATTTTGGTATACCCATGGATACAGAAGTATTTCGTAAAAGGGACGATGCTCGGCTCCGTGAAAGGTTGAATACGAGGAGTGATTACATAAGCTCCTGAAACAAACGTGCGAACTATAGTGGAAGTAGGAGGATAGTATGCGTATTCGATTTGATCGCTTTCCTGGCGGAAAAAGCAGAGGACTGACATTAAGCTACGATGACGGACGGGACGCCGACCGGAAAATGATCGACATATTGAACCGGTTCGGCATTCGGGGAACGTTCCATTTGAATTCCGGCCTTCTTGGAAAGCCAGGGTACGTGGAACCTTCGGAAGTGAAAGGATTGTATGACGGGCACGAGGTGTCGGTGCATACGGTCAATCATCCTTTTTTGGATCAATCGCCGCAAGAGAGGGTGGCTGCGGAAATTTTGCAGGATCGACAACAACTGGAGAAGCTTGCGGAGTACCCGGTCAAAGGGATGTCTTACCCTCACGGCGCCTGGAACCGACAGGTAATCGAGATGCTCCCTGCTCTTGGCGTGGAATACGCCCGAACTACGAAAAGCCACGGTGCCTTCGATATGCCGGAAGACTTTTTACAATGGTCCCCAACCTGTCATCATCGCGACATGATGGAATAYGGGCAAGCATTCATCAAGGACCGGGTCGGTCATTCCCGGATGGCCCTGTTGTATGTATGGGGTCATAGCTATGAATTCGAGAAAAACCGGAATTGGGATGGATTGGAACGGTTCTGCGAGCTGGTCGGTTCGCATCCGGATATTTGGTATGCAATGAATATGGAAATTGTGCGGTACAAGAAAGCGTTAGATCAACTGAGTTTTTCAGTTTCGGGTGAGCTCGTTCACAATCCTTCCGCCATTTCCGTATGGTTCAGCGTGGAAGGTGAGGTCGCGAAGATAAATCCGGGAGAAACTATAAACGTGACAGGTGGGGAGCGTGACAGGCAATGAGCGATCAACGTCTTGGCTACAACGAGCTGTTGAAATTAAAAAGATGGAATACGCCGACAATCTATAATGGCTGGGAGGCCATCACGAAGCACGACATTACGATGGGATTCAATACGGAGGAGACACGGGATTATATGCCCCAGATGGGAGCTATGATCGGCTATGCCGTTACCGTRCAAATCGAACCGAGCAATCCGTCGCATCCGCAAAGCAATCCGCATGCCTGGAGCGAGTATCGACACTATGTGAGCCGTGTACCTGGTCCCAAAATCGTCGTCGTTCAGGATTTGGATCGCCCCCGGGTGATTGGCGCCTTCTGGGGAGAAGTGAACAGCAATATTCATCGTGCGCTTGGTTGTGTCGGCACCATTACGGACGGAGCAATCCGCGATCTCGACGAAATGACCAACTCGGGCTTTAAGGCTTTGGCCCGCAGAATGTGCGTGGGACACGCCTACAGCACACCGGTTCGCTGGGGCTGCGAGGTCGAAGTGTTCGGCTGCAAAGTCAAGCCCGGCCAACTGATTCATGCCGACAAGCACGGATTTCTTGTCATTCCGGAGGAGGACGAAACGCGCTTGCTGGAAGCAGCCCGTTTCATGGACGACAATGAATGCAACTTCTTGATTCCTACGGCCAGGAGTGCATCGGGAGTAGCGATGCCGGAGCTTCTGGATGCCATTGATGAAGCCGGTCGGCAATCGAGCGGACAAGTGAAACAAACGTATGGCAATACAGGTGAATGGTAAAGGGGAGATTATGACATCATGTTTGCATCAGATCAAATCCAAGGCATCATCCCGGCGCTTATTACGCCTTATGACGAGACAGGCTCGATCAGCGAGCCCGCAACCCGCAAGCTTGTTCGCCATCTGCTGGACAAAGGGGTAGATGGCTTTTATTTGAGCGGAAGCACGGGGGAAGGATTCCTTCAGACCATCCATGAGCGTGAGCGGTTTCTGGAAATTGTAGCGGACGAAGTCCGCGGCACCGTGCCTGTCATTGCGCACGTAGGCGCGATGGATACAGCCACCAGCGTGGCATTGACGAAGCACGCGGCGCAGGCTGGCGCCGATGCCGTATCATCGGTTGCGCCCTTTTACTATAAACATGGCCAAGAGCAGGTGCGCGGCCATTATTTCGATATCGCGTTGGCGTCGGACCTGCCGCTTATTATTTATCATATTCCGGCACTGACAGGCGTTCAGTCCAGCGTCCGATTTTATGAAGAATTGTCCCAATCGGATAAAATCATCGGAGTCAAATATACGTCGAAGGATACGTTCGAGCTGCAGCAGCTGATCGAGGTGTGCGGACCAGACTTTCGCGTGTTCAATGGGCCTGACGAATGTTTGCTGGCGGGTCTGGCAGTCGGCTGCTGTGGTGCGATCGGCAGTACGTACAACATCATGCCTGAACTATTTGTCGAGCTGTTCCGACAATTTCGGTCGGGGCAGTGGGAAGAAGCCCGCGTCCTGCAAGTGAAGGCGAATCGGGTCATAGCGGAGCTGTTGAAGTATGATTTCATTGCGTTTGAGCGAGAAATCTTACACATCCAAGGGTTCGAAGTCGGACTGCCGAGAAAACCGATTCAGCAGTTGACGGATGAAGAGCGGCAGCAAATCCGCCACTTTGCGCAGGATCGATGGAAGAACGATGCGTGGAACTTGTAATAAGGAGATGCTAGGATGTCAAGCGCAGCAGTGAAGGTTAGTCTGGTAGCTGAAGCCGGACTGGGAAACCCGCGAAACGATACAGCAAGCGTCGTCCAATTGAACGAAGGGCGGTTGCTTCTCGTATGGCATAAGTACGAGGATGGTCCAGAAGGAGGCAGCGATTTCGGTCTCTGCCGCGTGTATGCCAAGACCTCGATAGATAGCGGCATCACTTGGGATGGTGAGACTTTGCTCGTGGACGTGCAGTCAGGCGATCATAATGTGCAAGCCCCCGGCTTATGCCGTTTGGCTTCCGGTGATTTGCTTCTTCATTGTCTTCGTGGTCATCGGGGCGGAAGCAGCTCCAGTATGAGTTTATTCCGTTCCTCGGATGAAGGGGCGACATGGAAGGATGCCGGGTACGTCTGGGAACGCAGCAATGGACAATGGCTCCAGGGCGGCGCCAACCATATGAACGTATTGTCTTGCGGGCGGTTGCTGCTGCCTTATCACTTCGGTTCGGGCCATCAAGGAAGCCAGCACAACAAGGTCGGATGTTGGATAAGCGACGACGAAGGTATAAGCTGGCGGCAATCACGAGCCGAAGTCGATTTGCCGATGCGCGGGGCGATGGAAGCGTCGGTGGCGGAACTCGAAGACGGATGGCTGATCATGTCGCTTCGAACCCAGCTAGGGGCAGTCTTCTTGTCCTTCTCGGAAGATCACGGTGAAACATGGTCATTACCGCAAACCTCCGGCTTGCGAGCGCCCGAATCCTGTACTTGCATTAGAAGGATCCCCGGGACGGCCGATCTGGTCTTATTCTACAATGACAGCGAGTATGATCCTGCAAGACATCACTATGGCTTACGAACCCCGCTTACTGCCGCTATATCACGCGACGGCGGAAGCACATGGCACAGAGTAGGCGATATCGGAGCGGGTCCTTACGAATATATGAACGTGAACTGCCTGTTTGACGAAGCGGGAAACGCCTATCTGACCTACACGAAGGTAGAAGATCCGCAGATCGTCCAGCAGGATAAGTCCCTTCCCTTCAAGCGGTCGGGAATGAATTTATGGCTTGCCGTCATCGGCCGGGAATGGTTTTATGGTGACAACTAACTGTGAGGGAAGTAAGTAGGGCATGACAGGGGATGGACAAGGAAGGCAATGAAATCACTTTAATCGATATACTCGGTACAAGGCCGACGATGTGGTCGACAAGGTGCAGCTTAAGATAGAGAAATCGAAGATTTACAAGGTATGCCCTTTGGAGGTATACCTTTTGGCAGACAGGAAAACCTCACCACATGTACCCCGTACAATACTGGCACAGAATGTTACGAATCCAATACCAAAACAAAAGCCAAGGTGCAAATTCCTTGGCTTTTGTTTTGGTCGAGAATACAATCCAAAGCATCTTGAGGCCTTGTTTATTCTATATTTTAGCCGAATAACCTTGAGAGCAGAATAATCTCTGCCAATCGCATGATGAGTCGTCTTCTGCGCCCTCTAATGACGGCACTTAGAATAAGAAAATCCGTACCAACCGATAAGAGAGTACCAGTAAAAATGCTGCCGGTGGTTGTAACCTGCACGGTTTTTCCTTGTAGTAATTTGGCTTGTTTGCGAAACGACATGGTCTTCAATCCCCCTTTCTTTTACCGACGTACGAAGCGTATAGCATCTTATGCATACTCTTTGTAGTCTGAAAGAGACAAACTGGAACATTCT
>NZ_JBFUIX010000124.1:0-11661 GCF_056401635.1 Paenibacillus sp. P4_E11
ACCAGCTCTCAGCGCCCCATCTCGATCCGAAAACGAATAAGGCGATGTTCCTGGAAAACAACTTTGTTCGCGCATTCGAAAACATGGCACGGTTTTACAAGATCCCCGGAAACGAGCTGCCTGGAAATAGTTTTTTCTTGTCTACCCAGCAAGACCCGTTCTACAAGGCAAAGAATGTGGCGATGCTGCTTTCCTTAAGCGTCGTGGGGCCAAACTTCGGGGATATGAACTGGGATATGGTTCCATTTCCCCTCTTCAAGGACAAACCCGGTATCGGCCCGCAATCTTATCCCAACTACTTCTACATTACGAATACTAGCAAGCATCGGGATGCGGCGTTCCAGGTACTAAGCTATGTGACATCTGATGAATTTCAGGAATGGCAAGGAAAGACAGGAACCCCGTCTATATTAAAGGATCAATCCAAGATCAGTTCCAATTTCGGGAGCGAAGAAAAATTATATAAAGGAAAAAATATGAAGTCGATGCTTCCCGCCAAATTTGCGGACCCGACGATGAAGACGTTATATCAATCGATGGCGGATCAAGAATTATTAGTCGCCCTCGGAGCTTATGCGGCCGGTCAGGATGTGAATACTGTTTTACGCGAAGCGGCTCAACGTACCGACAGAGCGATTGCGGCGAAGCAAGGGAAGTAAAATCGAATCCACATGCAGGAGGGGCTAAGATGGAATCGGAATATAAGGATGGTTTGCTGACAAACTTTATTATTGAGAAAACAAAGACTGGAAAACATCATGACTGCTCTCGATGAATACGTTTCGGGGAATGATATTAGTAATTTGCACATTTTAACCGTTCTTCCGTTTTGCCATTGAAAGAACAGTATGCCAATGAGGCAAGATTCATTTATGGCGAAACAGAGGCGTACAAAGTGTATAATGAAACGATGGAAAATTTATCAGTATATGAAAAAGAGAAACGTTTTTCCGATATTGAAGAAATATATAAACAAATTGCGTCTTGTATCCATCAGGATCCTTCCTCCGATGAAGTGCAGCGATTAATCGAAGAGTGGAAAGAAAATCTAATGCAATTCATGACATGCGATGCAGAGTTACTGGCTTGCATTGCCCATACCTACAAATTCGATGCACGATTCAAAAGCTACTTTAATCAATATGGCAATGAGGATTTAACAGATTTTCTTTACAGCGCAATTATGCAAAATATCAATCGGTAATCATCTCAATGAATGGTAAATGCTCAACAATCACTCCCCAAGGTAGCTTGGACCATGACGATCGTCTATGTGGCCTACAAATGCATGACTCCGATAGTTATTGTAAGTTTGTAGGTCAGTGGGGGCGTGCTACACTGAAAGAAATGAGCMCACTTGTTATAAAAATTAATGATTAAGCTAACGGGCACGATAGTTAAACATAAAGGGTTCCACATATTATACATGACTAATATGTGGAACCCTTTATTATATCTGATTTCCTAAATTTAGGTCTTGATAAACTGGGTAAATAAAGTTGTAGACTGGCGCGGCGGCAGCCGGTTCGAGCAACTGCGGCTCTCGCTTCGGTGCTTCGGATGGAGACCGACTTTGCGCATCTAGTATAAGTCATTCGATTGTTAGCGATTTATTTGTAATTGAACGCATCCATGGTATCGCGCGTAACATGACCCAATTCATTAGCGGATTCTTGATTGAGAATCGTTTCATCATCGTTTTTGATGCTTCAACCTCACGAAAGGCATACTTGCTCATACCCTCTTGATAGGAAAGGATCGCCCACTCAAGCGTTTTGCCTTGCATCGCCATGGCTTCCAGCTTATCCGCGAGAAGTGCCGCATCACGCAATGCTGTGTTACCTCCATGTGCTCCGGTAGGGGGCATGACGTGGACCGCATCTCCCATAAATACAACTCGGGAGACTGGCCACATATCCGGTTTTTTGGCCACTCTAAATCTTACCGGCATGGTATAGTCGACATCAGCCAGCTCTACAAACCGTTGGACAACCGGATGAAAGTCGCGTACGGCCTCTTGTGCAAGGCGTTGCAGCGCCTCGGCGCCAAGTTTCTCTTGATGTTCCGGAAACTGCTCTTTCGGCAGCAGAATTCCCCACATCACGTAATCATCATTTATTGGCGGTGCTTGGTTCACTCCAAGACGTGCAAAAGCTGTTTGCGGTGCCTCACCGAAGCGCATTGCGGTAAAGAAAAATCCGCGGCCGGATGGACCCATTGCGAATACTCCGCTGGTTTCCAGAGGACGAGGAACGAGCGATCGTCCTTTATGAAAGTGGAGCGAGCGGCCATAAATCCCCCAGCTGCTGGTATCATCCGGCTCACAGTCGGGCAAAAGCTGCTTGCGAAGGGCCGAGTTAACACCATCCGCACCAACTACGAGTGAAGCACGGATACAACTTCCATCCGAGAAGTAAAGTGTTGCTCCATCTGATGTTGTCTCAGCACGCAGCGCCTCCTTGCCGTAATGCACCCTATCTTGAAGCCCCTCGAGCATAATGGCGCGGAGTGTTTGGCGATCCACCTGCCGTGGCGTTCGCAAGTCAGCACCGCTCGGATCGCCTTTAAAAGTGAGTCTGAATATCTCGCCAAGCTCTTGGTTAGTTACGCGAAAGTAGCTCGCTTTGTCCGTAGGGGAAGCAGTGGCAAGAAACAGCTTAAATAAATGAGGCGGCAGGCATCGCTGAAGAGCTGCGATACCGTGCTCGTCAACACTGATTCGATATCCTTGGCGACGGATATGCGGCGCAGGATCGCGTTCATAAATTTGCACATCGAACCCGGCGCGAAGCAACGAATGTGCCAGGCACAAGCCACTTAACCCGGCACCGGCTATGGCCACTGAAATTTCGAACATATTACAGCCATCCCCTTTTAAGTTTGATTGTCAATCGATTAATTGGTAAAATGAGACTTGACCTTAATTATTTTATCTCATGAGATAAGATAATATTAAACGGAGGATGACCTGAATGTCAAGAAATCAAATCATAGACACCCTTGCGGAAGAATTACGAAATAACAGTACGGTGACGATCATGTTTCACCAAGCGATCAGTACAAAACTGGGATTAAATGCGACGGATCACAAATGTTTAGATGTCATATTGAACAATCAACCCATTACTGCCGGTCGTCTTTCCGATTTAACCGGGTTAACAACGGGTGCGATCACGGGTGTATTAGACAGGCTGGAGAAAGTGGGATATGTTTTCCGAGTCAAAGATCCGAAAGACAAAAGGTCGGTATTGATTTCAGTCGATCGGGAAAAGGCGGAAAAGGATATTTTGCCTCTCTTCCATTCATTCGGTCAACAACTGAATCAAATGTTATCGAGCTATAATGATAAGGAACTTCAAAAGGTACTCGATTTTATAAGACAATGTAATTGCTTGTTAAAGGATTTTACAGAAAAAATTATTAAATGATCTCCAGAAAAAAGACCCTCCGCCTTCTTGGTCTCAGATTCGGCCCGACCTCACGACCAGTTTTCGCCGGTGCCGCGCTCCCTGCCCTCCAACGGCTCCGCTTTTCTGGTATTCCGGACTCGGTCGGGCCGAACAGCCGGCTTTCACCATCGCCGCGCTGGCAACGGCGGCCGGCTCAAGTAGCTCGGGTACTTTAGGATGAAGTCCGAGCTTTAGCAGTCTAATACTTTATTTTCACAGTCTATTAAACTAAAGGGCAGTGCGCGCCTAGCCAAGCTAGGCACAACTTACTGATGCAAGTTCAGTCGGGGTAGGGACCAAGCCGCCCCGTAGCTAGCAGGCAGACGTTGGCGAAATCCGACGGCTGAAGCCCTGCGAAAAGTCGCGCTCTACGAGATGAAGCAAATCTGCAGGCCGTAATGAAAATGAATCCTACCGCATCGTGAAAGTGAACCCGAAAGGGACAAGAGGGAGCCGAGCCACGACTGCCCCGGTGAAGGCCATGGAACGCGCGAAGACCTTGGAATGCAGCGCAGAAGAACCCTCCGGTGTAAAGGGATCGGCATGTAGAGACAGTTGTGTCTGGAACTAGGGAGACCCTCCCCCGCACGATGTTTTTTTTTCGTAACGAGCAAACCTATAAGCCCTAAAAGGTGAAATGGTGAGCTGCGGGAAGGGAGTCGGAGGGGGCCATATTACCAATGATCCGGCGTTTTGGGAAACTGGAATTGACCATGAACACGTCCAAATCAAAGCTAGTGTGTCTTCGGAAGAACCAGGACGGGTTCGACTTCCTTGGCTTTCATCATAGGAAGATGTCTTACCTCCATAAAAACGGGACAAAGTATCGACTGCGAAGCTTTCCATCGAAGAAGGCAATGAAGAAGATGCGCACTCGTGTGAAGGAAGAAACGGCTTCTAGAGGGCGGCTGCAATGGCCGCTCTAATTGATGGTCGAGTTGCTCAATCCCATGATCCAAGGATGGCGCAATTACTACGCGCATCTGGATGTGGATCGAGGAATGGCAAACCGTTTCCTTGCCAAGGTCGACTGGTACGTTCTTAGGAGACTGAGACTTTTCTGGAATAACAAACACAGAAAACGTAAGCTGGATTGGGTTAGCATGCGCGTTCTGCTTCAACGTACAGGTCTGAAATCGGTTTGCACATGGGAAGTCCGTACTGCCCTAGTTGAAGAACGTCGGAAAGCCGTATGCGGGAAAACCGCACGTACGGTTTGATGAGGAGGGGCTGGTATCTCCAGCCCTTTACTCTACATAGTGTAAAAGGACTCATCTCATGAATATCCAGTATGTGATAAAATAGGTAAGAAAACAGCTGATATAACAAAAAGTAAATATGGTTGTGGGATCTTCTCCAGAAACTCGATTTGCAAGAATATAAGCGAGGTGAGAATTGATATGGAAGACAGCCGTAATCGGACGGAACATGCCACCAAACCGATACCGTCCCGAACCATGAAACGAACGGCCAATGCCGCATACTGGTGGGGGCTGTTATTCGCGGCGATTCATGTTTATTGGCTTGCGGGGGGCAAGCTCGGATTGCCGGTCGGCGGTACCATTTATGAGAATCTGCCGCTGCTAATCATCGATATCCTCGCGATCCCGATGTGCCTGATCGCCTCCGCCACCGCATTATCTTTTGCCCGTCCTTGGGGAGACCTTTTCCCCCGTTGGATTCGACTGGCGCTTGCCTGGTTCGGATTCCTCGTCTCATTCTTACACGCCGTTCAAGGGTATGGAGAGCTGATATTCATTAAGGCCGGATGGATTCCTAACGCATATAGCGATGATATGTTCAACGCGCTTCTTGTTTACGAAGGCATCTTTCTAGCCGGCGGAATTTTGTTCGGTATGCTGCTTTGGAAGTATTACTGGTCCCGAGCTTGAGGCAGTTAAAACGTTGTTGAGGCAACACTAAAGAACTTATCTGATAATGATTTAAGCATTCTACATGCAGCACGTGTTTTTTATTTCTCTAACAAACTTGAAAAGCCAGGTTTTTATTATTGCAAGATTCACATTTGGTGAAGGGGACAGTAAAAAAGATTTTGAAGTTGAAACAAACAAGGCAAGTTTTGAGGTTACACCGCTGAACTAACGGGTACGATAGTTCAATAGCGCTAATATAAAAACAGGTCACTTGATGGAAATATTTACCATAAAGTGACCTGTTTTTACACGTTTGTCGGCTGTACCCCTCTTACGGCCGGGGACGGCTTTCATGTGCTGAGCGTTCACGACAAGGAATTCGATCCTCGGCCTCAAGCAGATTGATAATCGGTTTCCAAAAAACGCCTGTGCTTTCCATGGCCACATGGGTGCAGCGGCGCTCTTTGATCCAGTCGATCAGTTCAATTAGGAAGACCGTGTGGGCGAAATGGTTTAATCTCCTTTCCTTCAGGTGTAACGATACAGGCAGTCCTTAGCGATTTTCACTCCCATGTCTCAACGGTATTCTCCTCATTGACATTTATTATCTTCATATTTAAGATAATAATAAAGATATTATAATTCTAATCAATGAATTGTACAAGAAAGGATATCAGAACATGAAACCGAAAAGCAGTGTTAATAATCAATCGACAACAGTCGCGCGGATGCACTATACAAACAGCACCGTAACCTCTAAAGACGGCACAACCATAAGCTACCGTCAACTCGGGCATGGCCCGGGTTTGGTGCTGTTGCATGGCACCATGGAATCAGCCCAAAGCCATATGCAACTCGCCGAGGCACTGGCTGATACTTTCACCGTTTACTTGCCCGATCGACGTGGTCGTGGACTAAGCGGCCCGTACTGCGAAGACTACAGCATAAAGAAAGATGTTGAAGATCTGGACGCCCTCCTTACCGGAACGGGCGCCTATTTTGTCTTCGGAGTCAGTGTAGGCGCCATTGTCTGCCTCCAAGCGGCACTCTCCCTACCAGCCATTCGCAAAGCCGCCATCTTTGAGCCGCCGTTCATAATCAACGGATCAGTGTCGACTGACTTCTTGACGCGCTATGATGAGGAGATCGCCCAAGGCGACGTGGCCTCAGCACTTGTTACAGGCATGTTGGGATCGCAGATGGGGCCGCCTATATTCAACTCTATGCCCCGATGGCTATTAAAACTACTTACGAAGATGATGATGGCTAGCGAGGATAAGAAGGCCAAGGGTGACTACGTAACGATGAGGATGCTGGCTCCGACGATGCACTATGACCTTCAGTTGGCCGTCGAGTCGGAAGGGCTGCTGGAGAGCTTCAAGGCTATAAGTGCAGATATGCTCTTGCTCGGCAGCAGCAAAAGTCCGGCTTACTTCAAAGTGGCTCTTAACGCCCTGGAGAAGGTGTTACCGCATGCCAAACGTATTGAGTTCCCCGGTCTCAATCATGGAGCCTCGGGTAATACCAATAGAGGCGGCCAACCGGCACGAGTGGCGCAAGAACTGCACGTTTTTTTTATCTAACCGCAAACATAATCTTTTTCAATTGATGGATCGTCATCCCTCGTGATGCGTGCCATGTCGACATGGTTTGCCCGGAAAGAGGATATTTGGAGTCGGCCAAACAAGAGTCCTACAGTTGCAAAATATCTCAAAAAAATATTACATGATGTGTCGATTTTGTCGCACTCCGTTCGTCGTTATTCTCACCTTCTATAAGGTCCGAAAGTCGCATGCCCCCATTAGAGACTCTTAGGGTAATGGCGTTGCCTATTGTACTGTGGTCCGATTATTGCAGCAACCTTTAACCAAACGTCTTGGAATAATCGAGTAATGAGCCGGATGGAAGGGCAGGCAACTCCTAATATTCGCGACTATACTTTTTTACATAGGTGGGTCTTATTTACAAAAACACATCGACTAACTGATAATGGAAAGTATCAAGAAAAATTTTTGATCCGTTATGTCGATTATGCCGGTTTTCATTCGTCGTTTATACAGAGGCAAAATTAACCTGATAAGGAACTGGAGAACTTGTCTTTAATACGTATTAGGAGGAGAAAAACAAATGCGATTCATGATGATCGTCAAAGCAACCAAGGATTCAGAGGCGGGTGTGAAACCTAGCGAGGAACTGTTCGCAGCAATGATGCGGTACAACGAGGAGTTGGCCATGGCCGGAGTGCTGCTCGCTGCAGACGGACTTCAATCAAGTTCGAGCGGCATCCGGATTTCTTATCCTGAACCAGGCGGCAATCCGAAGATAATCGATGGCCCCTTCACAGAGGCTAAAGAGCTAATCGCCGGCTATACGCTTATCGAAGTCAAGTCAAGGGAAGAAGCGATCGAATGGGCAATGCGTATGCCGGATCCGCACGGTTTCGGAGAAGGCGAAATCGAACTCAGGCAGGTGTTCGAGACGCCTGAATTGACGCAGGATCCGAAAATGCTGGCAATGGAAGCGGACCTGCGCAACCAGATTAACATGCTGAACAAAAGATAAATTTTTTTTGGATTTGTCGATTTTGTCGTTTACCGTTCGTTGTGTTAGTAGAGCCCGAGATAAACAGGTATCATTCGGTTTACCGGGCTAACCCAAAATCAATTCACAAATGAAAGGTTGATGAACATGAAAGCGCAGTTGACCCCTTACGTAATATCTGACGATGCACGAACTCAAGCCGAAGCGTATAGGAAAGCGCTCGACGGGAAAGTCCAATCCGTGATGACTTATGGACAGACTCCGGGCACTCCAGAAGCGATCAAGGATAAAGTCATGCACTTGGCAATGACCGTAGCTGGCGAGAATATGCTGTTCCTGTCCGATTCTTTTGGTGCGGCTGACGGCAGCCGCGGCATCGCACTGGCGCTGTCATTTGAAATCGAATCCGAAGCTCGAGAAGCATTTGGAAATCTCAGCGAGGAGGGTACGGTCAAGTATCCGTTCGAACTTCAGCCTTGGGGAGCCTACTACGGCGAAGTTGTAGACAAATTCGGCATCACATGGCAGATCGTCAAACAATAAATCCAATGCCGATAAACCCAAAGGGTTCAAATGTATGAGAAGAATGAAGTTAGATCGGTGGAATTCATTTGGCAGAATGGAGGTGGGTACTTATATGAGATTCCGCGCTATCATTTTACTTAGTGGCAAATCAGCAACAGGCATCCGGGTTCCAGAAGAAGTCGTTGCAAACCTCGGGAAGAGCAAGCGACCATCGGTGCGTGTCACTATTGGGGACTACACATACCGAACTACTGTGGCGCCTATGGGTGGGAATTACATGATACCGCTTAATGCCGATCACCGAGTAGGCGCTGGTATTAACGCCGGAGATGAGGTGGATGTTGACATCGAACTCGATACAGATCCACGAGAGGTCGCCGTACCACTGGACTTCTCTAGCGAGCTTGACCGCAATGAGGAAGCAAGGCGTTTCTTTGAGGGGTTGTCCTTAACCAATAAGAAAAGGTTTGTGAATTCGATCGAGGAGGCCAAAACAACTGAAACCCGCCAACGGCGGCTTGTTAAAGCGATGAACTTGTTGATTGCGGGCAGAATACAGTAACCTCAGGATTGCTTCAGAGTCAAAAAAATAAAGGTGATCCAATAGAATGCAAAAGCCTTATACCAAACCCAAAATGAGAGGATGTATTTAAAATGTCAAAAATCACCCCTTATATTCACTCAGAAGATGCAAGAGCGCAAGCTGGATTCTACATCCAAGCTCTCGGTGGTGAAATCACGTCCGTCACTACGTTCGGATCGATCCCAGGCACGCCGGAAGAGAACAAAGAGAAAGTTATGCATATGCAGGTTATTGCCGGCGGGAATGAACTTTTCTTCTCCGATTCCGTGTTCGGGCCGGTTCAGCAGGGACGTAGCATTTCACTGAGCGTTGCTTACGAGAAGGATGCCGACGCTCGCGAAGCCTTTAAAAAACTGTCGGAAGGCGGCCAAGTGAAATTCCCATTCGATCTGCAAGTTTGGGGTGGCTACTATGGAGAAGTCCAAGATAAATACGGCTTCAATTGGATGATTGTGATACCCGCCTGAGTTTGTTAAGGATCGAGTATGAGAAACGGAACCGGCGAAACAGCAAGTGTTAGACGAGGCATTTCGTGTACTGAAGTCCGGTTGGCGGCGACCTTGATTGTCACCACGGCCGGGCAAAAGTCGTCAACCTCAACAAGTCAGAGGGATTTGCCATCATCGAGGTAGAGGCGTAAAAGTCGATGCCCATAAACTGCCTGCATGAAACGGCGGCCCCATTGCACTAACGGGCACGATAGCGGAGGAGCTTGCCAAGCGGCGGTTCCTTCTTTATTTGTTGAAGTAACGGGCAGAGGAGAAGGAATGAATTAATTTTATTTAAACTCGCCCTTAAATCATTTGTTTTATTATGTTTATAATATTTTGTAAAAAAAGAAAGAAGTGATGACTCTATGCAAACAAAAGGTCCGAGCATTATTTTAATTACCGGAATAATGGCGAGTGGGAAATCAACGGTAGCACAGTTGCTTTCCGAACGGTTCGGAAAATCGGTTCATTTGCGGGGAGATATTTTCCGGAGAATGATTATTAATAACCGCAAAGAGGTCCGACCAGATGCCGGAAGTGATGAACTGGACCAATTACGGCTACGATATCGGTTGGCCGCACAGTCCGCGGAAGTCTATTTTCAAGCAGGATATACAGTTGTAGTTCAAGACGTCGTGATTGGACCAATGTTGAATGATTTCATTTCCTATATCCAAAGCCGCCCTTTCTATGTGGTGGTTCTTTGTCCAAACTCGGAAGTTGTCACTTTAAGGGAATCTGCCCGTTTTAAAAAAGGATATGGTGCTTGGACTGTTGAAGGATTGGATAAGGTGTTGCGAAATGAAACACCTCGAATTGGAATGTGGTTAGACTCATCTGAATTGACCCCTGAAGAAACTGTTAATGAAATTTTAGCAAGATTGCACGATGAGGCACTTCTAACATAAGAGATTGAACTAACGGGCACGTTAGTTGAACAACCAAGGAGCAGTTTGCCGCGACAGCTGCTTCTTTTGTTTATTGAACTAAAGGGCAGCATTGTTTAATAAAACTCACTTGTGATTTGTGGTAAAATGTGGTCGATATCTTTTTATTGTAGGGGTTGGTGAGCGTGGACTCCGTTGTAGTAAAATTAACTGTTGATGAGGAATCACCTGAGTTTCCAAACAAAGATAACGTAGGACAGGTTGAAATTTTAAGTAATAATCGAGTTATGATCAGTTTAAGTAGAAACGGATTAATTGGTTTTGCATGGACAAACAGAATTAAATAGAGAAGGGAGATTACACCATGTCGGATGAGATCACAGTGCACCCCGTCGCCTGGCCACCTGCCCCGATCAAGACCGAGCGGCTCGTGCTCCGCCAGTCCGAGGCCCGGGACCGTGCGGCACTGATCGACCTGTTCGCCTCACCAGAGGTGGGCACCTACGTCGGCGGCTCCCGACCGCGTGACGAGCTCGAGCGCGCGCTGCCCGAGGTGCCCGGGCAGCGCTTCGGCTTCTTCGTGGTCGAGCTCAACGGAACAACGATCGGCATGATCACGCTCGATCGGCGCGACCCGGAGCGTAAGGGTCACATCCGTCCAGAGGGCGGGGAGCCCGGGCTCGGCTACATGTTCCTGCCGCAGGCGTGGGGACGCGGGTACGCCACCGAGGCGTGCGCAGCGGCGCTCGACTGGTTCGCCGACGCGCATCCCGGCGAGCCGGTGGTGCTCTCTACCCAGACCGCCAACGAGGCCTCGATGCGCGTCGCGGCGAAGCTGGGGTTCACCGAGGTGGAGCGGTTCGAGGACTACGGCGCCGAGCAGTGGCTCGGCGTGTGGTACCCGGGCACGCCGTCCGATTGAGCTCATGCCCGACAGCGCGACGGCTCGCCGAGGCCACCGATCGGCCGTCGGCCTAGGCGAGCCGCTTGTGCCAGTACTTCGCTGTCACCGGCCGCATGTGATAAATCACTGCGCTAACGGGTACGTTAGTTGAACAACCAAGGAGCAGTTTGCCGCGGCAGCTGCTTCTTCTGTTTATTGAACTAACGGGCAGGTTCGACAAGTTCTGCAATAAGCGCTACTGCGCGAAATGCAGGAGATTTAATAACAAATCTTAACTTTACAATCGAGGATGGGAATGACGGAACCATGTATCCGAAAACCATCCCACCAACACTCCTGCGTGCGTCATGGCTGACAGGCCATGGGGTACGAAGTTCAGGTAGATTCGGCAGAACGAAGGCTAGAGC
>NZ_JBFUIX010000125.1:0-11407 GCF_056401635.1 Paenibacillus sp. P4_E11
TAGGTTTCTTTGCGGCTTATAATTTCAAGGACACAGCCCTCAAGCGCCCCTTTAAGCATTTCCGTTAGATTTTCCAGCACAATCACCCCTTGCTATTCTGTATCACTGGTATGAAGTGTTACTTACTACAGCTATAAAGTATCACGCAGTAGATGGTTTGTCAATAGCGTTTATGTTCGTATAGCTTAATGAATCGGTTAATTCTGCAATGGACAAAATGTCTTCGACAATAGAGGAAGAGAAAGATTGCAACAATGCAACTCCTCAACAGAAAGTGTCATTAGTTGGATTCATCGGGCGCTCACCCCATAACTCTCCATTGAATGGCAAAATGCCGTTATCGCTCAGATCCCATGATTCTGAAGCCGATTTCGATTTTCCTTACTGAGCGGCGCGAGCGCCTTATGCGCCCTAAAAAGATTATGATGTTAAGAGTGATTGTGCGTAATAATTAAATCCAAATCAGTCAATATAATGGCAACAAATGAGACTTCTTATTGTTTCATCTGAGACATTCCGTAATTTTACTATTTACAATTGAGACTTTCATACGCCGTGGCACACGTGCTAGTCTCATTCAAGCTAGATAAGATGATCGTTGGAATGGAACCGACTGTGACAATACTCCATCTAATAGTGACAAAAAGGATGCTCTGGTGATCGCAGACATGGTGAAGAACGGCTACCAATCCCCTGTCCGATTCCAATCTACTGAATACGAAGAGCTACGGGTCATAATGGCGAATCGAGAAACGGTTGTTAATGCGACATAGAGCTCTCATACATTGTAGAAACAAAAAGCTTGTCCGACAACAAGCCGGCAAGCTATTTCCTATGATTAGTTTACAGTGTCTTGCTGGCGATATAGGCTTGGCGTTTTGCCTGTGTTTTTTTTGAAAATTCGGGTAAAGGTCAATGGGTTGAGATAGCCCACACGCAAGGAGACTTCTTTGATCGATCTAGGAGTTTCAAGGAGTAATGTTTTTGCGTTTTCGATCCGCACGCGAGTGACGTAGCTGATGAAAGTTTCACCGGACTCTTCTTTGAACAGCCTGCTTAGATAGCTTGAATTCAAGCCAAAGTGGTCACTCAAACCCGACAATGAGAAATCTTGATCTATGAAATGCTCTTCAATATAGCTTTTCACCTTCTCAATAAGCAAGCTGTTGCTGTTGCCATCGCGGATGGTCTTTATGCGTTCAAATGAACGCATGAGTGCATCATAGAAGCATACCTCCATTTGCACCAGGGTGTCCTTCTCCTGCAGGATCCATTGCAGCATCGGCAACGTCTCCAGCTTCCAAATCTCACGATAATCATCCAGCAACTCGCTCATTTCTCGGTGAAGATGATAGATGAAATAATTAAACATGTTCAAAAGCTCATCCCTGGAAAACAGGTGGTGTCTCAGCTCTTCAAAAAGCTCTCGAAACCGTTCTACCCAGGCCGCATTTCCCATTCTAAACGCCTGTCCGATCACATGCAGCAGCTGAAGCTGGCGGATCATATCACATTCCTCTCTGGAGCTGATATCCTCTGCAAGAATGAGTCGATTGCTTCCCAACACAGCTTTGAAATCGAGTGTCGAGCATGCTGTTTTATAGGAAGCGGCCATTCCAACCCAGTCATGCGTAGTGACTCCCATTCCCACGGTTACGGTGGTCCTCAAGTGGGTCGCAATCCACTCTCGTACGGCTTCAAATAAATCGATCATGGGAATCGGTTGCTCGGCTTCGATGGGTTGGGTCAAGATGCCTAATCGATGAGGCTCTATCCATTCCGCCCAAACGAATACCTTATGCAGCTCTGCCGTTTCCAGAACAATCCTTCTAACCGCCGACTTGACCAGGTAGCCATCTTCAGAGGCACAGGAACGGACCCATTCCGGAAACCCATCGATCTCCGCTATCGCCAAGATGGTTGGATAGGACTCCTGAATCCTTCCAAGCTGGAGGATTTCTACCTTGGTTCGTTCGGTAACCATAGTACCTTCCAGCAGTTCTTTGAACAATGCTTGTTTTTTGAGGCTAAAATTAGGTGTATAGGGTTTCTCCAACAGGTTGGAGTTCGACTCAATTCTTCTGATAGGAATTGTCGGACAACTGCCTATCAGTATGGGCGTTTTCTTCATTCTTACGACCCCCATCATCAATTTTCCAGCTCGACCCTTATCCCTTGATGGCGCCTAGCAACATGCCCTTCATGAAATATTTTTGCAAGAAGGGATAAACAACCAGGATTGGAACAATCGCTACGGTTACCGTTGCCATCTTCACCGTTTCCGGAGGCAGGGGAGCCATATCCGACGAACCGTACAGCGCAAGCTCCTGGTTTACGTTCGGAGATTGGATCATATTCCGCAGCACGACCTGCATAGGGGCAAGTTCTCTGTCCGTTACGTACATAATGCCTTTGAAATATTCATTCCAGTGTCCAACCCCATAAAAGAGACCCAATGTCGCAACGATAGGCATGGATAATGGCAAAACGATGCTAAACAACGTCCGTACATCTCCACACCCGTCTACCTTAGCCGCATCTTCCATTTCTTCCGGCAAATTCTCGAAGTAGGTTTTGATGATGAGGAGATTGAACGTCGACACAAGTCCCGGGATCAGTAACGCCCATACGGTGTTGTAGATCCCAATTCCACGGACTACTAGATAAGTAGGAATGAGCCCTCCGCTGAACAGCATCGTGAATACAATCGCAACCAATATCGGATTTCGTCCGCCCAACCTTTTTTTGGATAGAGGATAGGCAAGTAAGATCGTAACGACCAAGTTCAACAACGTACCTAATAGGGTGATGAACAACGTTAGTCTTAGCGCATGGGGCACGCGAGTGCTGGAGAAGATTTCCTTATACGCGTCAAAGGTGATTTGACTCGGGACAATGATGAAACCACCATTTCGAAGCACTTCCGCATAGGGCGTAATCGACACGATGAAGACATAATAGAGCGGAAATAAAGTAGAAAGGGCAAACAATGTAAGACTGGAATAAATCACGATATCTACGAATCGATCCGAGCTTGATTTATGCATAACGAACGACATAACTTCACTCACTTTCTGTGATAGGGACGGAGCCCGCCCGCTCCCCGAGTTCGGCAAACCCCCGCCCCTACTTACATGCTGGTTACCCTCATGCATTCCAAACCGTCATCTAGTCGATCTACTTACTCAACAAACACTTCACGTCGTTCTTGCAAGGAGGAGTAAGCGGCTTCGGAAACCGCAATCACCTTCAGACCATCGCTTAAGGAGATAAGCGGTTGCCGATCAAATCGAATGCAATCGATGAAATGTTGGTTCATGCGCACCCACATATCATTCTCACTATATGTGAGCCGTTGTTCCACTTCGTTATCTGCTTTCAATCGGATCTCTCCATTATTGTTAACGATGGTCAATTTCTCCGTTGCCACACCTGTAATGTCGTATTCGACTCGGGTAATCCAGGGCGTGCTGACATGCCCGATCCCACCGTTTCTGAATTTCAGAACCACTGTGAAAGCATCGGCTACGCTCCCCGGGGGCAGTAGGTAAGTCCCTCCATAGGCGAAGACACTTTCCACTTCTCCGCACATCCACATGAGGATATCGTAGTCATGGGAACCGTGGGAGAAGATCGGGCCTTTCCCGTGCTGATCGTCGAAGTACCAGCTAGGCGTGTCATAATAATGGTCGCGATATTTATCATAGACTTGTTGGTTCGGGTCCAGGAAGTGCGTTCGCATCGACCACGCTTGCAGCGGTTTGCCTGCATCGGATCGGGATACGGCCTCCTTCATGGCGCGATACCTGGGGTCGAAGCGCAGCGGATAGCCGACCATGGCTTTGAGCTCGGGATGCCGGTCGCCTGCCGCTACGATTTCGGCTCCATCCGCTGCAGAGGTTGCTAGCGCCTTCTCCAGGAACAAATGCTTGCCCGATTGCAAAACCGCTACAGATATAGCCACATGGAGATGATCCGGCGTAGCGACCCATACCGCATCCAGGTCTTGCTGAAGAAGTTCCTCGTAAGTATCATACACGGTTGCTCCTACTTCTTGAGCCAATGCCTCTGCCTTGCTCCGGGTCCGGTTATGAACGGCTGTAACCGAAACACCAGGCAGCCCTTTCAGCGTTCTGGCGTGCAGGCTCCCCATCAGCCCGCAGCCGATCAGGCCCACTCTTATCGTTCTCATCTCAGAATCAAACTCCAATCTGTAAGTTATTCGCAGCTAACGCCGATTTCAGCGAGGATTCGCATTAAATGTCGACGACCGATGGTAATGCGTTCATCTAGCCCTTCAGCCGAGAAGCTTGCACCTCGATCATCCAGACGTTCGACGATGACAGGACCCTTAAATCCAACTACCTTCAAGGTGGTAAAAATGGACGAAAAATCAACATCCCCTTCACCAGGAATCGGAAAATCCGCTTCCGCTCGAGCTCCCCGGTGGTCTTTGGCAATCACGGAGATCACCTCACGGGAAATGGCCGGCAAATCCGCGCAGGGTTCAATCCCTTCGTAGAATCGCACATTCCCTGGGTCGTAACAGACTTTAACCGAGTTAGATCCGATGCTCGCAAGCGTCTCGGCCAGCTGCACGGACGTCGCGGTATTTCCTGTGTGAGGCTTGATTGAAATCAATAAACCTCTCTTCGCCGCTTCCTCCCCGATCAGCCTGAACTTCGCTGCAAAGGCATCGTCGATCTCCTTCATGTCTTCTTCGCTGCGAGGTTCATTCGGAAACTTGAAGTAGCTGTAAGTTCCCAGCGAGACTAACTCCTCTACACCCAACGCCTTGGCAAAATCCAAACGCTGAATGGCTCTTGCCAGGGGCTGCGAAGGACTAAATGCATCCGTGCTGACCAACGTTACAGGCTTCAAACCGTAGGTATCGAGGGTTTGGAGCACTCGTGCCGCTTCTCCCGTGCGACTGTCGTCGAAGACAGGCTTGCCTTCGTGCGGCAATCCGAAGGATACGTAACGGTAGCCCGCGTCGGCAATCCCTTGTAAAGCGCGCTCGAACGAAACTTTGTTATAAACCCAAGTCATACAAGCAAGTTTGATCATCCCACCGGAACCCCTTCGCTTTTATACATGGCCCAGATGGTTCTATGCGAGAGCAGCGCGTCCCTGCCGTCGGTTTCCGGTGTCGTGTCATTCATGATGGCATCCAGAAAATGATTAATTTCATACCTCACATTGCCGCCCGGAATCGGTTTATCGTCTTCCGGACCTCCATACAACAATTCCCGAACCCATTCTTTGCCCTCTTTCTTAACCGCCTCCAACTTCCACATGTCGTTGCTCAGCTCGAGAAGCGCATCCGTCGTATGAACGTGATACTTACCCGGACTTTGCGACACTTTGGTTCCCCAACTGCATACGAGATGTCCGAGCACACCGCTCTTGAATTGAATCGTGCTGTGCGCCGTGCCTTCTCCTTCCAGCCAATCCGTTCCCAGACGGGTGCCCATGGATTGAACGCGATCCGGTTCGCCGAATAACCAAAGCAGGATATCGATATAATGGCAGCCATGGCTGAATAGAACGCCGCCGCCGAGCGTCTCCTTGCGCGAGAACCAAGATTGTGGCGGCATGGGCGGCAGCAGTCCCAATTGGTACCCTTGAGCGTGGATCGGTTGGCCATACACCCCGCTATCCAAGACCTCTTTCAATTTACGCACAGCCGGCAGGTAACGAACTACGAAGGCCAGCATCAGCTTCACATGATGCTCCTCTGCTGCCTGGATTAACTGCAAGCACTCTTCTTCGCTATTAGCGAGCGGCTTCTCGATCAACACATGCTTGCCTGCCTGAATAGCTTGAAGCGCTTGTGAGGCATGTAGATGATGGGGCGTACAGAAGCTCACCGCGTCTATCTCATCCATGATCTTCGTCCAATCCGTTGTGTACTTACAACCTAACTCTTCTGCGAGCTTGGCCGCCTTATCTTCATCCAAGTCGACCACATAGGTCAGCTCGGAACGCTCCGCTCTACTGAATGCATGAGCGTGATACAGCCCCATATTCAAGCCCACAACTGCTGTTCTAATTGGTTTCATTCTCCACGCCTCCTATTGTTAGACTACTCTCTACCAGATTCCGGAACCGCCTACTTTTTTAGCCAACTTATTGGCAGCGATTACTAGTGTGAACCCAATGACCGACTTGAAGAACCCTACTGTGGTGCCGATACTGAACTCCATGCTTTCCAAGCCGCGGCGGAATACCCATGTATCGATAATATCTCCGACACCATAAACCCTTGAATTAAGGAAGATATACACTTGATCGAACCCGGCGTCCAGAATATGCCCGAGCCGGAGGATCAGCATTAGGATGAACACCTCTCGGATCCCGGGCAATGTAATGTGCCACAGCTGCCTCCATCGGCCAGCCCCGTCGACGACGGCTGCTTCATACAATTCTTGATTAATGGAGGCCAAGGCTGCCAAATAAATAATGGCGCCGAATCCGGTGTTTTTCCATAAATCCGTAACAATTAATAGGGGACGGAACAAATCTTTGCTCGTCAAGATTTCAAGTTGGCCCCACCCCATGTCGCGAACCCAGTTCGTCACAAGACCGGAACCTGGAGCAAGGAACGAAAAGACTAGTCCATAGACGATGACCCATGATAGAAAGTAAGGGCCATATGTGATCGTTTGTATGGCTTTCTTGAACCATCGCGAATGAATTTCATTCAATGCTAAAGCAAGTATCACGTCAGGCAGCATATTAAATAACAACCTATACACACTGATCAGCAATGTGTTTTTCAACACGACAAAGAAATCAGGAGATTGGAATACCATTCGAAAGTTGTCCAGCCCGACCCATGGACTTCCCCAGACTCCCTTTAACAGATTGTAATCCTTGAATGCGATAATCAATCCGCCCATGGGCAGATAGCAAAATATAGCATAGTAGAGTAACCCAGGCACCATCATGAGATACAACCAACGTTTGGTTGACAGCGACCTCAATAACCGGTGAACGGTTCCGGAAGCGATATGGGAAGCCGTAGCTGGAACCCGACTTGTCCCTGTATTTGGCAATTCGTTTCCCTCCATAGATCTGTATAGATGGTCCGTATGCACGCGATTTGGCAGAATGATGAAGCGCCGCCAAGTGGCGCCTAATGATTTGTTATTATTACTTAACGACTCCCGCATCCTTCAGATTCTGGGTATACGCATCGAATAACTCTTTGCCTTTATATTTKGTAAGCAATTCCTCGCGGTATTGCGGCCAGTTTTTGCCCGACTTGTCATCGAAGATCGCCTTTGCGAACAACTCGTTTTGCCGTTTCCGGAAGGCGGGAAGATCAAACCCTACCGGTGCAACAAGCGGTGCACCAATGTAATCATTCAACGGAATGGAGTCCAACACGTTGGCGATCTTACGATCACGATCTGTTTCCCGCTGATCAATTAACTGCAGGCCGTAGACCTCCGGTTGGGAGGTATCCGTGGTGAAGAAATTCCAGATACTCAGGAACTCCCCCTTCTTGGTCACATCATTCGTAAAGGCCTCCACGTTGAGTTTGATATTTTTTCCTTCTCTAGTGTAATGCTTGCCTTCCACTCCATAATGGGTCAGCAGGTAGCCTTCTTCACCGGCTAGCCAGTCGAGTATGGCAGTTGACCGTTCGATACGCTCCGGATTTTTATCCGCCACCGTTTTCGGGAATAGGAACGGGCTCCCGGGGGCCGACATGCTTCCGATCGCTTTATTCGTAAAGATGGGCATGGGCTGCCATTCAGCTTGGGGATTGATTTGCTTCGTGCGATATTGGAGACCTTGCGTATTGTTGTCGTAGGCAAAGTTTTTGGTTGTACCTAGAATTACGCCTACTTTTCCCTGTATGGCTTTCTCAATGTGTTGAGGGGCTTTATTCAGAAACCAGTCCGGATCAATGACTTTGTCATTCATCAGCTTGACTACGTCATTGAGCAAGGTTTCCATCTTGGGGTGCATGCTGCTGTCGACAAATTGGTTATTCTCAACAAACGAGGGGAATGGCAGGTCATTCTTCACATATTCGGGCCAATCATACCCCAAGCTTGCCCCGCCCCCGGAAGTAGTGAACCCGTATGTGTCCTGCTTGCCGTTGCCATCGGGATCATTAAAGGTGAATTGTTTCAGCATGTTGACGTATTCGTCGTAATTGGTAGGCATTTTCAGACCAAGCTTATCCAGCCAATCCTTGCGAACATACCAGCTCCGGTACGTTTTCTTCGGTCTGGGAAGCGGGGCCCGTACATATTGATTATTGGTGCGATATCGTTTCACTTCTTCTTCGGTCGTCCAATATTTGAAATAATTAGGCATTGTTCCTGGCGTTACAAACTTAGTCAGATCGGCTAACAATCCATCGATCGCATATTTCTGCCCGCCATCCCCGGTCGAGTCCCTCCACATGTCCGGAGGAGTGGACGCTAGAAGTACATTCATCTTCGATGTGTAGTCATTCCCCGCTACCATGTACGTAACCTTGAGATCGACGTTAAATTTCTCTTCGATTCTCTTCCTGACGAAGTCCGTGTCATCGGTAGGCAAGCTGGCATTCGAAGGCGCCGGGACAAACCAATTCAAGGTTAATTTGTCTTTGAATTTGTTTTCCTGCGTTGCCCCCGTTGCAGCCGTTGGTTTGGCCGAATTGCTAGGCTCTTGAACCGTACCCTCTTTCCCGCATGCGCTCAATACGATGCTGGACGTCAATAGAACTACCGTGCTTCTTTTGGTCCATTGAAGCGTTTTCACTTTCATTTTACCCCTCCATCTATTTTGGATCATCTTGTTAGCTAACGACCTGATCATCACACAGACCCCGTGACCGAACAATTGTCAGTTGTTCATTTATCATTTATTCATCGTTCTTGAGAGCCAGCAACAAATGATAACGGGTCTACTAGCACGCCAAACACCTCCTAGAATAGTTAAGTTGAACCCAGAACCCTAGGGTCTCATTCCCTGACTATTTTAAGAGGTTGCTTCTGCCGAATGTTTATCCTTGCTCTCTATGCTGATCGCGAAAGTGTCCCGGCGGCAATCCGGTTATTTGTTTGAAGCTTCGGGTAAAGTTCTGCACGGAGGTATACCGCAACCGATCTGCCACTTCCTTTATCGTAATGTCGCTGGTCAGGAGCCATTCCTTCGCCTTTTCCATCCGATATCGAATCAAGTATTCTCCGAAATTTTCTCCGAGCTCCATCTTGAACCATTTACTCAGGTTCGGCGGTGAAGTTTGAACATATTCCGCAAGCTGCTGCAGCGATAAATCGCTATCGAAGTTGTTGTGTACGGCTGCAATAACTTGTTCGATCGCTTTTTTGCGCCTTGGAATCTGTTTGGTTTCCAAGCTTATCTGTACGCAGGGGAGCAAGGTTTGGATCAACCAGTCGTGCAATTCATCCAGGGATGTGGTTTCGAATAACCGTGCTTGTACATCCTCTTGCAATACCTCATACAGATCGCTCCCCGACTCTTGCAGCAATTGATCGATTTCCGCTATTAAATGCGCGATTAGACCTAGAATAATATCGGAGTGGCGCAACGTTTTCATCGCTTCGCGAATTAATTCCGAGACATGATCCGCCGCTTTCTCGAATTCACCACGCTCCAGCGAGATGAGTACCGCACGTTCCGCTTTTACAACATGCCGACTAGCTTTACTAAGCACGGGTTGGATTTCCTTGTGGGTGATCAGTACATTCGTACCTAACGTCCAGCGGTACACTATGAAGGAGAGGGCTTCCTCGTAGCCGTGATGAATGTTCTGATAGCCCTTACAAACTTCCCCGATCATTACGGACGTGGTAAAAGGAATGTGCTGGCCCATGTTGGCTTGTATTTCACGTCCTACCTTCCGAACGATAGACTCGGTTTCTTCCGTAATCTCTTCGAATCCAATGATGAAGACAACCCGTCCCAACTGAGGGGAGAAGGTTAATATAGGGAACTGCGCTTCCACGGTCTCCGTAATCAGGTTGCGTAGCAGATACATGATCATAGAACGATCCTGATCCTTGTACGCACGCTTGAACCCGATCAGTTGGTCGATCTCTACTACGCCTACATAAAACCAATCGCCACGGAGAGGTTCCAAATAAGCTCTGGTCTCTTCCTCCCCTAGACCATAAGTTATTTCTCCGCGTATCAGCCGTAATAAATAGGATTCCCTCATTAAAGGCATTTGCTCGTCCAGACGTCGCAACAAGTGGGTGTTCGCAAACTGCAAATCCTCCATATGACGGTCCAACGCCTTCACGATGTCCAGCTTCGAGCTTTTATCCTGTTTTTCTTTAGTCGTGAATTTGTAAAACAACTCTTGGAGCGGCAGCAACAGCCGATTGGAGCCAATCGTGGCGACCAGTGCCCAGAAAAGCGCGGTAATGGCTATGATCAGAAGGGACACATGTTGAATTTGATCGGTCTTTTGCGTGATTTCTTTCATCGGCGACATTGCCAAATAGGTCCATCCGTTTACATTGGATTTGACTGAGGATAAGGCAAACTTGGTCTCACGAATCTTCATCTTGTCAGGAAACGGCTGCATGCCGGTCATATAGGGCTGCAAGGCACTGGAGGCTACCGACAGAGGAATACCGAAAACGTCGGGATTCCCGGAAGTAATCATCTTGCCTTGCTCGTCGAATAGAAAGATCGTCCGGTTTCCATTCAGAGTAGATTGCTCGAACAGACCTTGCAATCGGTTCGTATCTAATTGAAGAACCAGGATTCCTTTCGGAGAAACCGTATTCAACGGCACCGATCGTACAATAAGCAATTCATTCTGGTTCGTATACGTATGAGGCGGCACTATAAAAGATGAATTGTTCGGCAGTTGCATGAGCTTCACTAGTTCATTGTTGGGGAATTCAATTTGACGGATTATGCCCATTTTATGAGAGTAGGTAGTATTGAAGCTTGTGAGGATCAGGGAAACATCGAAGGGAATATCCGAGTTCACGATCACCTGCTGAATCACGTTCATGGCTTGTGACGAATCGTTGAACTGTTCCATCGAAATCCCACTATTTACAATCCTTTGCAAGGAAGCGTTCGAAGCCAATGTCAATGAGATTTGGTCCATCCGACTTACGTAATTGTCAACCTGCGCTTGGATTTGCTTCAGGATAATCTGATAATTCCGATCTACCTCATCTTGTAGATTACGAGTGGAGATGAGGGAAGAAACGAAGCCTAGAATGAGTAGAGGAACAAGGCTGAGGACTAGCGAGAATACCAATAGTTGTCGTTTAAGTGTCCAATGCTTGATTGTGAACATGCATTCCCCTCGCTTTTGCTAGTAGCCGCTATGCTATCTGGCCCATTATAGCACGAAAAATAAGGGGAAATGGCAGTCAAAACTACTCGAACGCCCATTTCTCAAAAAATGTAG
>NZ_JBFUIX010000126.1:0-11210 GCF_056401635.1 Paenibacillus sp. P4_E11
ATATATGGTTATCGGTAATGATGGCTTCACTGGATGCGGCATAGATGGCATAGGTCACGCTTCCAGATGTGATCTCGATAAAATTCCCGGAGACGGTCGCACGATCCACGGCATTTAAGGTAATCCCTGCGATTGCGCTTGTGCMCTTCATAATATTATCGCTGATGATGATATTTGGAATGTTCACGTTATCCGAACTGATGCGGATCATATGGCCGTTGGACGAATTGAAATTCTCGATGGTGTTCCCRCGAATGATMACCTTTKYCGGKGGTATSCCACCMGTTGTAGGATTGTTAATTAGAATCCCGTAACTTGTTGTRAAGTCKATGTTCATAATGATATTGTTCTCAATGATCAACGTACCATAATCCAATGCTTGATCTCCAAAACCTCCCGCCGCAATGCACGCGATCGGAAAGACTGCTCCCGCACCGTCGATGATGTTGTTTGTAATAATTACATCTTTAACAACCTTGGATATGCTTTCATTGACCACAGAGATCCCGTTGTACCGAAAGCCCTTGATATAGTTTCCGTCAATCACGATCCCGGTGCAATTGTGAAAGTCGATACCTTTGCCTACATTATCAATCGCCCGAACGCCGATGACGGAGATTCGAAAGTTCTTGGTATATGTGGGCACATCATGCGCCGTAACCCCACTTACACCGTACCCTTCGATAGTACCGCCATTGTCGCCGCCGTTTAAGTTGTATTGACCGCCGATGACTTTCATGTCGGTGCATCCATGGAAGCCGAGCCCCATGTATTTATTGCTGTTGGAATCACAGTTTAACACCATGCCACCTTTAACAAAGGAAAGTTTCATTCCTTCGTCGGATGTACCAGATACCTCAACCGATTGCAAAAACGCATGTTTAAAGGTTGTCATGTTGATACCGCTCAACTTACCGCGAGTCGATGATGCATAGGTGTGTTGGATTGAGATGTTTTTAATCTCAACCTCGCTCGTGGTCGTTCCGGTGATATTTAAGATTCCGGCATAATCGGTAGGCTCCGCTACAGTTGATGTGATCTTAACATCTCCATAACCAACAATACGAATTTTCCCGTTGCTCGGAACTGTAATTGTAAGTGCGCCTTTTACCAGATATTCTCCAGGCGGGAATGCAATTTCATCGCCGCCCGAATCAATTGCTTTTTGAATACTCGCCGTGTCGTCATGTACTCCATCGCCTTTAGCCCCGTACGCTTTCACATTTACAAGAATATTCCCGAATACATTCGCGTTATTGTTTGAATTGGCTTGCGCCCAAATCTTCTCTCCCGCATATTGAACCACATTACCACCCCGATTCGCTGTGAACTAAAATAACTTCTGGTTTTTGGAACGAGGCGAACATTTCGCTCTCCATTTGGTTGTATTGCTGGGAATACCCCGAAGAAATATCGAAATCTCGGCTATTCTCTGCAATCTCTTTGCACACATAGTAAACGAACAACATGTGGTAGTCCGGGTCAAGTGATGGTGATATATTCAGATTACTTTCAGATAAGGGGTCAGGCACCTCGTAAAACCAAATAGTCAACGTTGTTTTCGATAAATCAGGCGTAGGGTAAATATCGATCCAATCCCCTGTCGCTGTTCCGATAAACGAATAGAAGTTATCGTCTTTTGCAGAATCGTTTATCCTTTTATCAAAGTATCGTTTACCATCCACCATCACTTGGAACACATCGTCGATGTTCATAACCAGTGGGTATGTGGGCTGATCCGGCACAATCGCATAGTCCACATAGGTTTGTTTTTTCATCTTGCGGTATAACCGTAACTGCAGGTTGTTGATTTTCCGCACTTTCGATGCGCTACTAACTGCGTTGGGGTACTTCTCATCGATTTCGGCTATGATTTCGGTGAGTGTCATGGTTCCACCTACTCTTCCAAGATTTCAATGACAAACTCGTTTTCTCGTTCTTCAACCTTCTGCCAGTTCGTTCCATCCGGCACATCGGGTCGAATGAAATCCCCTTCCACTCCTGTTCCAATCTTTGGTACCGTAATAGTCATAGTGCCTCCACTTTAAAATCATCGAACCGGGGTTCTAATGAATTAGTCGAAATTCCGTGACTCGTCGCTGTTTGATTGAATGTTTCGGTTACATTAATGCGTTCCACTCCATTAACTAACATTTTTATGGTACTCCCCGATAAATCCAAAGTTACCGTATCACCCGTCAGAGGTGCGGCAGCGTAGGTTCCAATACTTGTGAATACATCAGCCACTTTTCTGTAAAGAATGAAGCTTGTTGTCGTTATTACTACCGCCAGCATGTTGCTCAAATTACTGCACCTTGCAACTAAACGCATTACTTGTCCACCCGTTGCCATCACAAGACCAATTTTCATTGTAACCTTGCAATCCGAAACCCCAGATTGAATGACAGCAGTATCCGTTCCGTCGACAACCGTAACAAGGTAGGCGGTGTTATTTTGTATCCCCCACATACCGCGTAGAACATTCCATATCTGACCTGTATCCGTATTACCTAGAGTCGTGGCGCTGTTGGAACGATTAAAGGTGTCCAGCACAATGGTTTTAGTACCTGTAATCCCGCCACTTCCCATCCCAAGATTCATACCCAAGTAAATACCGATGGACATATCAATACACCGCCACGATATTGGTTGCCGTTGTTCCTGTAGAAAGGACTTGTGTTGCTCGAATCGGGTGAATGATACCAGAAGCCATCGCCGTAAAGGTAACCGTTGTCCCGTTTAATAATTTGACTGCCACATTACCCGCGACCCCCACGTAAATCCCTCTAGTTGGCGCAAGTACTGTGGCATCACTCGGCGTTACCGCTACGCCACCAATTCCGCTACCTGTGTCTACTGTTCTCATACTAGCTAACCCCCTTTAAATGATCGCGCATTTGTTCGGTACCCCACTTATGGAATCCCATTGGTTTATCTGGCAGTTTCGCCATAAGCTTCATCAAATCTGGACGTTTGAGGCTTTCTATCGCGCCTTGTGGATCGTGTGTATGGTCATCGGAAGGTTCTTGCTTGATTCCGCTGTTTTCGTTGATTAGAAGGGCTAGTAGACGGTTAGTCTCGATTTGCTGTTCGTACTGCATTAGCGCTAGTTGTCGGTCAATAGTGGTTACATTTGCTTTGATTTGTTCCAATGAGTACATGCGGCACCTCCTAAAGAAATAAGAGGAGCCACACGGCCCCTCATGGTGATTACGTATCGGGTGTCAATCGTTTGCAAGCTCCGGCTGCTGTTACGTATACAAGAGCTGACTTGGTTGCTGCTACCGATATTGCGGTAGTGGATGCTACCTTTATGCTTGCGGCTAATGTGGCATCGTTGTTAACGACAAAATAGAACTTCCCGGGTAAGTTCGGTACGATAAAGGCGTTTGTCGCGTGACCCGTGGTCACTTCAATGAGTCCGATAGTGAGACCCTGCGCATCGGTTAGTGTTACATCGCCACTTGCCAGCGATTGAGCTGCTAATACTTCCGTCATCTGCGACTGAGCGCCCAGAACGTTTACCCCTGTATAGCCCGTAATAGTTCTGCTAGGTAATGCGATTAATGGCATGCGTGTCTCTCCTTTATACAAAAATAGGAGGCCGTAGCCTCCATTAACTCAATACTGTTCCCATTCCGGGATTGACTTTCGAGATAGCTCTCCAGTTGTTAGGACCAGCGCCGTAACGGGAACGACCTTTCCATACGTTGTTGTCCGTGTTCTCGTCAATGTAAGATTTCACAGACAATGGAATGCGCTCCAGCCAAATCAAGCCGCCATAATCCTTATTGAAGTTGCTGTCCATGACGTACCACGTGTCTGTTCCCGGTGTAATTCCAGACGTATTGTTCAGATACGGAGACTCGATGACGGTCCATTTACCGAACTGATAGGAGAAACTGTTGTTCGCTGTACCTGGAATACCATCCGCTCCGATCGCGTCAAACACCAATTTCTTCAAGCGTGATTTCGACGGGATGATGATTGTGTCTGGCATGATGTTGAGGATATTTCCGTCATCATCGGTGAAATATTGCATGGCTTCCTCGACCATACACAAGGCATCGTAGGAGAACGGATTTCCGAAGTAGTTGGATTGGTTTCCTGTGCCGCCTGTGATCGACGTATGGGCTGTGCTGAACAGTGCCAAACCATCATTGCATGTGATGTTGAAGGATTTCTGATTCGCGCCGAATGGCATAGTTGTGCTTTGTCCATTGTTTAGGAAAGATGCAGCGAATTGTTCGCGACCACGGTTGTACGCTGTTGTAAAGATCCCGGCCCCTTGCGTGATGCCCTTGCCGATCTTCTGATCCTCCACCATCTTCTGAGTGATCTCGAACGAGTTTTTCCACTCATCCGGTTCAATCAGTTTGGAGTACCCTTCACGAACTGTATTCCGTGGGTAAGCACCACCCTCGCCAACAGGTTCGAAGTTAGCCAATGCTGTTGCGCTGGTGTACTTCTCGCCATAGTTATTTGTGTCATCCTCCATAAACACGTCAGGGATCATTGAAAACTTTTGGAACGCCTCAATGCGCTCCTCCACAAACATTTTAATCGGGTCTTGCGACTTCCCGAACAAACTATCATTGACACCTGATGCTTCTGAAAATACTATTCCTGCCATTGTTTACCCTCCAATTGGATAAACATGAGGGGCAGTAGGAGTCTACCCTACCATGCCTCACCCCATGTTTTATGATTATCTGCGGAAGAACCCGCGAACTGTGGAATTTGTTGTTGCTCCGTCTGTACGAGAAATTTGAAAAGTGCCGCTTGTCGTTGTGGCTGTTACTTTGGTTGCTGTTGTATCCAAAGTGACTTTTGAGCCTATTAATGTAGCTGCCGCGGTCACAGTTGATATGGTTTCAAATTCGCGGTCTTCTTTAACCCTAATAACAGGCAATAGCACCGTCGATGTAGCCTGTGCCGTGCGATCACATACGGAGATAAAATCCGGTGTCGCTGTTGCTGCACACTTGGTCAATCTACCTGATGTCAGCACAAGTGCCTCACCCATCGTCGCTCCCTCTGCATCGGTTAAAAGGTAATACTCGTATGGATCAGATGCGYCGTTCAACGAGCTTGATTGCTTGAATCCTGCACTTCCCATTGTTTATGCCTCCTTAACGTTTCATCATTTGTTTTTTCTTCCAGGCGATAATCTCCGCATCCGTCTTCTTGGTTCCTGTCTTTCTAAACAAGGCCATTTCTTCGGGCGTAACAATCATCACATCATCCGCCGCTTGGCTCCCGCTCGGCTTGAGGTGATCCTTGCTTCTCGCATTGTTGCGTGTTGCCTGCGCTGCCGCCTTCGCCCGTTTTTCCATGATCATGTCAAGGTTAGCGAGTTCGAACGCATCCTTCAGGTCGTGACCCTTGTTCACTCGCTTGGCGATATCATCCCAGTTCGGTAGCTTTTCGAGTGTCTGCATAAGATCCTTCATGTCCTTAACTTCTGCTATATCCACGTCTGGATAAGCTGACTTCAATGTCCGAATCTCGGCGTTTACTGCTTCACGCTGTTCAATCTGCTTGGCCTTGATTACGTCCGGGTGGTTGGCTGCCTCCTCCTTGGCAATTTCCCTGACCGCTTCGTAATCGATGCCTTGTTCCTCATATTTCTGTTTTTTCTTTTCTTCCGCTAATGCTTGTTTGTACTCGTCCATCGTGTTAATACCGATGTGACCATAATTTTCTTTGGCCCATTTGTCATCCTCACGGATTTTTCGTTCGGCAGCTTCTTTCTCGCGCCTCAGATCCGCAAAGGCTCTATCCATTTCAGGGGATTGCTTCGGTTTATCCTGCGGGTCAACGGGGTCCGCAACCTCATTCTGGTCCATTTCGTCTAGTGGAGCCTCTACAATCTCTTCCGATTCAAGTTGAGGATCAGCGATTTCCTCCGGTGCTGCGTCTACAGCCTGGTCATCTGCAAAAAGTTGCAGGTTTAAGCGTAATCTATATGTTTTCATCCTTGTTTCCTCCCACGTTTACCCTCGTCAGGGAATGCTCGTCTTTCCGAGTGTCATGAATCAATTACTTCTTGCTGCCTCTGGCGCGAAGGTCACCACCTTTGGTCACAGTACCTTTCATGCTAGCTGTCTGCTTGTTCGGTGCTTCGAACTTGCCGCTTGAGGCGTTGGTTACGTTGTACGTTCCAGCGCTGCCATTCGGTCTGTTTGTTCCTGCCATCTGTATCACCCCTTTCTAACTCGTAAACTGGCAATATTAAAGGGCACCAGCGTCTCAGCCAATGCCCTGCTTTTCTTTGCGGTATGCTCCAATCTTCTCTTCCCAATCAGTGAATCCAGCCCATTTAAGCACCATCTCGTTTAATTCAATGTCGCAAGGTGTGCATAGCGGACGATAGACATTCCCATCCGAACAGATTTGCCATTGAAACGTTGCCTTACTTCCGCATTTAAAGCATTTCAAACGTCTTATTCCAATCTCTGTGTACGGTTTTGTTCTCACTTCACGCCGCGCCACCCATCGCCTGTTGCATAATCGCTTGCTGCTCCTCTGGTGGTAGCTGTTGGAACATAGCTAGTTGATCAGGCGAAAGCTGTGACATCATCTGATCATGTGTCTTCTGGTTATCCTGCTGCAACTTTGCAGAATCAATCTGCTGCTGTTGTGCTTGCATTTGCATCTGCTGTTGCTGCATCGCGGCTTGTTCTTGCATTTGCTGCTCGATTTGCGCCTTGATCTGCTTCGCCATCGGGAAGTTTAGGTATTCCAGTATGGTCCAATACTGAAGCTTATCGATTGCGCCGACCTGCAGCATCTCTTTGACTTGGTTGTACATAAAGATCGGGTCTTTTGGAAGCCCGGAGCCGACATCCGATGAGAACAGGAAGTCCGTGTTATAGTAAAACTCCCCTTTGTCGTCCGTCAGAATGAACTTGTACTTGTCGAATTCCATGTATGTGTCGTTACCATTCTGATCTTTGGCTGTATAGGGTCGCTTCTCGTCGTAAAACGCAAGCATGAACTGAAACATTAGCTCGAACAGTTCCTTGTAAGCTGCATTCTTGTTGAATTGCTTCGACTGCAACCGTCCGCTAGCTTGCTGTACCTGAATCTGCTTGGCTTTACCACTCTGGGCGGTCGAATCTTCTTTACCTTGGAAGCTATCAGTGATGCCTAGCATGGACTGAGCTTGCTTGTAGATAACTTGGGTGTACTCAATGTCCTTCTGGATGTCCGCTTGTAAGTTCTCTACTCCGAAGAGTTGTAATTGCTGTGCCGTACCCTTAATGACCTGATTAATTTGGTCCGTGATCGCTACATTGTGATCATCAGCAGCCTTGATGATCGAACCGCCTTTGATGATCTTTTCTTCCATCTTCGTGACAACCTTCTTAATGGTGTCCTGATGGTCACGTATCACATCCAAGTCGCTCTGACCACCGAAATCAAAGTTCTTCGGCACGTTGCGGCGAACGACGAAGGGGAAACAATCGGGCACATAGTATGGTACCTGCGTGCCAGCCAGTAGAACCATGGGCTGTCCTGTCTGTGGATCGATGGAACCGATGGTTGTATCGAACGCTAATGTCTCCATCTCCATGATCTCGCCCGTTTGCTCGTCCCTCCGGTAATAATACTTGGGCAAATCCTCCAACACGGTGTCATTGATCCATGTAAACTTTCCGACATCGCCTTCTTCGTCAAGATACCAGCACACAATTTCGGTCAGCGTACGATCGATCAACGTTGTATTCGTCTTCGTTATTCCTGCCAAACTGGTGTTATCGGGGTACTGTTCGGTTTGATTCGCCAAATCCTGCCCATATCTTCGCTCCACATACTCGGTTGTGACTTTCGACAGCACGAAGAAGTAATCCATGTACTTTGTCCGGTATACTCCCGGCTGCATGATGAACTGCTTCGGATGCCTACTGTAAAGCTCCATTTCGCCATCGTATAGGTGATGCCTATTATCATTGTTCCAACATAGCTCCATGATGCTRTAYCCCTGTACRGGCGTTATRCGYTCGCAAGCATCSGTTACATCCTCRGTRTCCATCTGCTTGAGYTTGTCRCTKATGCAATCCTCRATCATATGCGCCTGTTCCTCGTAAGGCTGACGCATACTCCTMACRCTCGGCTGCGGRATYTGSGTGTTMACYTGWGTCTCGATGAACTCGAACACGATGTTGTACACRGTRTTGGCGTATTTGCTSGGCAKYTGATTGGTGTTCACRTTCTTATCAACGGATCGWGARCCYAGATAGATGTACTCGCGCTGATCCATGATGTCCARGTTGAAGTCRGCWCKGGCMRYWGCYAGYTTATCCTTCCAYTTCTGCAAATCRTYCGCTTGCTTGTTGTCGATCTCGATGCCTTCCTKTACATCAGCTACGACTTCTTTCACTTTGTTCACCACCTTTTTGATCGGTGCTAGTAAGTCCATRCTATGCYCCTTTCACCAATCCCCATTTAATCGCCAATCGTTTCTTCTCCTCAGCACTCGCTCGGTTGTAATCTTCCTGCAAGTCYGCRTCTARCTTGCTTATGTCGATCCTTACCGCATTATCGACCGTGTACGACTGCTGATCGCGTATGTGGTAGGTTATGGCTAATCCCATCAACAAGTCATCGTGTGCGCCTTCCTGTGCTTCAGCACGACCGTTCTCATTCTTGACGAATGTAAGCATCTCTTCCAACGTGGCAATGTCGTTAATGCAGCTCGCCGACTCTCTGACCAACGTCACCAACTCGGCTATGATAAGCGGCCTTGTGTGCTTGCCCGTCATGAAACCGAAGCGCTTCTCAAGCTTGTGKGTGAAGCTATCCTGCACCTCGCGCATGTACATTTTGGGATAGTTCCATTCCTCGAACTTGCGTGTCGGGTAGGTGGAGAAGTTAACTTCGATTCCCACTAGAGCCGTGTTGTAGTGCATCGCTAAGCAGTAGGCTTGCTGCGCATAGTCGATCTCGTCGTACTGCTGATGCAGGACCGCCGCTTGATTGCCTGTTGTGTTGTTGATCACATGGCCACTAAAGTAATCCGATCCTTCTCCGGCTGTGTCCCCACCGAACACGTATGGAGCCTTCACAGGATCCTCGTAGATCCGCACATGACCGTTAGGATCATCCATCCACTTGATGTCGAACGGCTTCATATCGCTGCCATGCTCAAACACAAAAGAACCAACCTTGAGCGGTTGGCGGTTGCGTAGGTATGCGATTCGTTCGGATACGATCTGTTTAGGGAATATCGTCTTGCCCAGTACGCCCCATTCACCTAGAGCATAGACGCTGTAGTAATACGGGTCCGTCAGTTTGAACGCTTCCAGTTCTTTCTTCGTTCCTTCGTCCAGGAATGGGTTATCTTTATAGGTGCTGTGCATGGTGAGTGCATCGGGTTTTTGTGTGTCGAAAAACTCTTTCTTCAACCAGTGGTTAATGTCGATCGGGTTGAAACTGATGATCATTTGGTTATAGTTACACTTGCCCCGCATCCGAATGTTGAGCTGCCGGAAGTCGTCAGTCGTGCATTCGCTGGCTTCCTCGATCCAAATGTTTGTGATGCCTTCGATTGATTTACGCTTCTCTACCTTGTCTAAGCCATAGAATAGCGCCTCATTGCCGTTTAACTTGCACTTGATATATATTTCACTACTGCGACCTGTTGGGATGTAGAATAAATCCTCGAATCCCCAGTCGTGGATTACTTTGATCAAGTCAGCGAATACCGAATCCCTTAATGTATCCCCTACCTTGCGAACAATCATGAAGCGATGTCCCTTTTCAGCAAGCATCCGGAATACAATCTTCTGAGCGCTAAACTTTGATTTTCCTGACCCACCTCCACCCATAAGTACAAGGTGACGTGACTGGTTGAAGTACAGCGGATAAAACTTGGTATTGGTTAACAATGGTAGATTGGATAGGTCTACAGTTATTGGCATGTCATTGCTCTGGTGGAGGCGGTAGTTTCAAGGCGTATTCGACACTTGCGTTCATATCGACCTCTTGCTTATTCGTCCACCGTTTATAATTGTTGTTGAGGTTAAATTGTATCCCATTGATGTTCCGTGCGTTCTTATCGAACAACTGTTCCTCGGCATAGTTCTCAATTTTAGCCTTCGCCCGCGTAACCGTGTCAAAAAACTCTTCACTATCTTCATAATTCAACAAGGTTTGTCGGCTTGTTTCAAGGAATACAGCTAGTCCGGATATAGTAAACGGCTTAACTTGATCCTTAATGATTTCCCCGTGCCTATCGTAAATGGGAACCCAAGTCAGCTTTTCGTCTTGACCGATGAGTTGTTCCCACCTCTCCTCATAGCACGACTCAAAGTAGGCGTCAATCTTCTTCTGCAGCTCTTTGGCAGACTTGAACTTGAGTGGTCTGCCTGTTTTTGTTGTCTCCTCTGCCATATTCTCACATCCCTAGTTTGGATTCCACTCAACTACCTCTGAGTATCGACTAACATCATAATTCGATTCTTTGTCCGCAAGGTAAGCAGTCGAGATCTGCCTCGCCTGTTCTTCGGTCAGCGTGATGCCCTCTTGAATCAATGTGTACGTTTCGTCTTTCTTGCTGTAAGAAACTCTGAACATGTCACTCATCCTCACTCACTCCCTCTCTTGTCCTTTATGCAATCGTTTATGCATTGCGAAAGTACTAAGGTGCTGTTTCGCCTGACTTTCTCGCATAGTTATTCAAAGCGTTGAATGATTCCGCCATTTTATACAGGCTCGACCCGTGGCACAAACCCGTACAGTTGCATGGGTAGGTACACTTTTTAGGACCGTATATTGTGGGATCTCCCATTGCGACCCATTGCGGAGGCTTCCCTAGTGGCGGTTTGATGTGCACTCCATCTCGCCTCATGTCATCCATGATCTTCTGATAGTCGGCTAACTCTTGTGGTGTTCCTTCTATGGTGATTCCATTGATGATTGCTTTCATAACCTTCCTCCTCGGCCTCCGCTATCGCTGAGCGGTTTCGGTCGTTCCGATGTAAAACAAAAAGAAGCGTCATAGCTCGGGTGGTGGTGTAACCCGTTATGCGCTTCTCTGGTTTTTTGAGGGTCGGCTAACTCCCTCGTTCTGCCGTTGCAGTGGTTGCGCCCTAACCCTCGTCAAGCGCTATGCCGTCGGCTCCTACGTACTCATTGCCTTTGGTTCCCGTACCGTGGATTTAGGTAACAGCCATCAGCAACGATTGCCGCCATGACCTATATCC